>JAJGAH010000107.1 GCA_020844525.1 Eubacterium sp. | reverse complement strand
TCATTATAATATATTTCATTATATGAATATGTATATATGTATAAAAGAAACGCTGAACTGCATGCGTGATACCGGGTGACCGGTACACCGAGAATACGGCATGTCCTTTCCTTAACGGGAAGAAAAGGACATGAAGCCCGTTAGAGTCGGCCTCCAGCGCCTAAGGCGTAAAGCTATGGAAGAGGAAGCCGGGTGTCAGAAAACAAGTATGGTGAGGATCCGGTATCCAACCCTGGGATACCGGTAAAACGAACTTTCTAAGGACGTGGGTAAAGTCTTGAAGCCGCGAAAATGCGGTTAACCCGAAAGGGTTCTCGGAAACTGAAGATGAGTAGTCCTTTGGACCATTAGTCCAATCCCTTTGCTGCGAAAGTCTTCCGGAGGAAAAGGTTTCCGGCCCACAGAAAGCACCTGAACGTTTTTATCATGATAATGCATGCGGAACACGGGAAGCAGACCAAGTCATGTAAATGAATAAATATATTGGAGAAATAACTGATTTGAAGCTGACAGAGAGACAGAAAATGCTGAGAGATCCAAAGTCAGAAGAGGCATGGGGCTATGTATCCGGAAAAGCCGGACTGACGAAAGAGGAAGCCGGCATGGCAAAACGCCTTGGAAAGACTCCTCTGGACATCCTCCGCATGATTCCGAACAGACATGAAAGGTGGAAAGATCTACCCGGGAAAACGATCCGGAAGCTGTATCAACGGCGGTTCAGATAAGGTTCAAGACTTTGCAGTAACGCACCTTGACAACTGAATATCAGACGGAAAAATTCTTGTATTAATTTCATTATATAGGATTGACTTTATACCCCCCATTTAAAATATCGGAAAAAGATATATTTTGCGGTCATGTAACGATCAATTACTGGTTAAGGAGAAAAGTTATGAAAAATAAAGCTGCCTACTTATTTGCGACCGGAATTTTAACAGCGTCAATGCTCGCAGGATGTGGAGCCGTGAAGACTCCGCTGAAGACAACAAGTGCAGAGGCATCCGCTTCCGTATCTTCATCCACAGCCAAGTCCACAACCGACGCAAAGAAGACGGATTCTTCCAGCGCAAGGAAGGACACTGCACCCGGAACAAACAGCAAAACGGAATCCAAATCTGACAGTACAAAAAAGACAGAAGAAAAGAAGGATGATTCCGCAAAGAAGAGCGACGACGCAATCAAGGCGGACACGGTGAATGACAGTAAGACTGAGAAGAAGGATGACAAGACGGACAGCAAGACAGAATCGAAAGCTGACGCCAAGGCTGATACCTCCACAAAGACAGAAAGCAAGCCGTCCGGTACTTCTTCCAATACCTCCGGTAAATCTACTGGCAACAATGTGGCAAGTAAAACCAGTATTAACACCAGTAAGACATCTGGGCCTGTATCAAATACCTCGGGTAACAGCGGGAGCAAGAGCAGCAGTTCGGGAAAGACTACAAACAATACCGCTAAGAGCAATACGTCAAGCAACGCGGGTAAAACAAATACGTCAACCAGTTCTGGTCAGTCCAATACGTCGAATAATTCCGGAAAAAGCTCAGGGACAAGCACCACAAAGAAGGGCCATTACGAGACGGTGACAGTAACAGACAAAGCTGCTTATGATGAAATGGTCATTGACAAAGCTGCCTGGGACGAAACCGTAGTGGACAATGCTGCATGGGATGAGACAGTCGTTGACAAGGCCGCTTACGATGAGCAGGTCGTGGATCAGCCGGCGTGGGATGAGACAACATATAAGACAGTCGGTCATGTTATTTGCTACGGATGTGGAAAAGATTTGGCAGGAATGACTCAAGATCAAATCGATGCTCACGGTGAAGCACATATGTTAGCTGGTGAAGATGCCGGATACTATACTACTTCTGAACAAGTACCACAAACTGTTCATCATGAAGCCACTTACAAAACCGTTCATCATGACGCTGTAACTCACGTGGTGCATCATGACGCTGTATCGCATGTCGTTCATCACGATGCCATATCTCATGTGGTTCATCACGACGCGGTAACACACACCGAAAAGAAATGGATTAATGAGACATGACCGTGTTCTAAAGTAAAACATACCAATTGCTTTTTCTTGATAAGTAGTTCTCTTTTCCGTCCCTGCATCCGTGCAGGGACAATTTCACGTCTGATATTCAGTTTTATTCTCCAAACATGACGAACGCCGTATGCGGTGAAAGCTGCACGTACGGTGTGGGATTCGAAGCAATTCAATCTATGGACTGCACAGGGTAAAGGAACACTAGGCGGTGCTCAGTACACAATAAAATATTATGATGTCCAGAATGGAACGGAAGATTCTTTAAAGAATGAGACTCCAGTCAGGACATGGGTTCTTGCAACAAAAGAAAATGGGTATATGGCTTTGTCACCATCATACAAAGTTTCTGGAGATGATTTTTATATTGATTCCTTGACGAATACAGCAGGAATACCCATCGGTACGATTCTAATTCAGGAAACAAAAGCTCCAGAAGGATATCAGCTTAATAACACGGTGTATGTTGTTCACTTCAATCCAGACACTAATGGTAATGTAAAAAGAGATGTCCCAAGTGCTATATATGCCCTCAACGACGCTGCCGATCAGGTAAAAGCCAGCGAGTCTCCAACGCGAGGCGGCCTGAACTTCCAGAAGACGGACGCAAACAACAAGCCGATGGCTGGCGTGCCTTTCGTCATCACCTCCGAGACCACAGGCGAAAGCCATGTGATTATCGCGGATGCAGATGGCAAAGTAAACACAGAAACAAACAAACATTCCAAGAATACCAACGGCAATGACTCCCTTGTCACACAGAATGCGGATGGTGCTTATGTTTGCAATGATCCATCCAAATTGGACGCCTCCGCGGGAATCTGGTTCGGCGGGACTACAGCAAACGATGCACAAATGGCCCTGCTGTTTGACAAGTACACGATCAGCGAAGTTTTTGTCCAGGGAATCAACTACGGCAAAAACATCTCGAACAAACATCTGGATGCCACAACATCTAATGCGGCAGGTACGGTCCTTGGCGTTGTTATTGACACCAATGGAAAGAATGTCAGCCTGGACCCGGCAGTCTGGGTGAACCCCGATGTCACGCTTGGCACTACGGCGAAGAATGCTGCCGTGGACTCCAAGAATATTGCGCTGACAGACACAGCAACCGTTGTGGATACCGTGTCCTATAAGAATCTGACACCGGGAGAGTCCTATACGGTCAAAGGCAAACTGGTGGACAAGAGCAATACATCCACTTCCATTGCAACAGGAGAGACAACCTTCACCCCGACGGCAAAGAACGGAACGGTTGATGTGACATTCAGCTTCAGCTCAAAGAATCTGGAGGACAAAACCCTGGTAGCCTTTGAGTACCTGAACTGGAAGGGCATTGAGATCGCAAAGCACGAGGAAGCAGAAGATGCGGCACAGACAGTATATGTCCCGAAGATCAGCACGACGCTGACTGATCAGGCAACGGGCAAGAAAACTGTTCCGGTATCAAAGACAAGCACATTGAAAGATACGGTAAAATACGAGAATCTTGCTCCCGGTGAGAAGTACATCATCAAAGGCCAGCTGATTCAGAAGTCTACCGGAAAGGTTCTGGCGACAGCGGATTCCGGAGAGTTTACGGTAAACGCTTCGTCCATGAACGGCTCTAAAAATGTGAACTTTACTTTCAGTTCAATCGGACTGGAAAACGAATCTGTTGTGGCTTATGAGAGGCTGTATCTCGCTGACAGTCTCTATCAGCTTGCCAGTCATGAGGATATTAACGACAAGGATCAGAGTCTGTTTTTCATGAAACCTTCCGTTGGCACAAATGCAATGGATGGCAGGACCAGAAGCCGTGTCGGTGCAGTTGCTCAGAATGCGACGATCATTGATACCGTGAATTTAAGCGGTCTTGCATCTGATCTGCAATATACCATACACGGAACACTGATGGATCAGAAAACCGGAAAACCGATACTGGAGAATACGCAAAGGATTACAGCAGAAGGTACGATTTCTTTCGATAAAACCGGGAGAATTCTTACAGACGGAATGCTTTCCAATGCCAGGATAGAAAAAGAGCATGACAATGGAACCATTGATCTGTCTGTAGACATGACATTTACACTTGACAGCACGGGTCTTTCCGGACGGACAGTAACAGTGTTTGAAGACCTGATTTATGAAGATGTCACAATCGCCACACACAGTGATCTGACAGATGAGAATCAGAGTATACACTATCCGAAAATCCGCACAATCGCTTATGATGGCAATTCTACGGACCATGTCGGGACAGTCGGAAGTAAAACACAGCTTGTAGATGTCGTGCATTACAGCGGCATGATTTCCGGATCGTTAAAATATAAAATCAGGGCATCCCTGATGTACAGAGACGCCGGATCTTCCGATCTCTGGAAACCATTTCTGAACAACAATAAACCGGTTGTGG
Organism: Eubacterium sp.; assembly: GCA_020844525.1. GTDB lineage: Bacteria > Bacillota > Clostridia > Lachnospirales > Lachnospiraceae > Bilifractor. The sequence continues at coordinate 3,290 of JAJGAH010000107.1, read as the reverse complement.
CAGAAAAGGAATTTACTGCAGCTTCTGAAAATGGATCAGAAACAATTACATGTGATGTCAATACCCAGACTCTTTCAGATAAAGACACGACGTTCTGGGATGAGCTGTATGTACAGACGCCTGAAGGAACGTGGGAAATTGCAGCTTTGCATACACCAGGGAAGGATGGGACAGCAGATGATGAGAATGAACAGCTTCATTTCCCTGTCATCCGCACGACGTTGTACCAGAATGATGTCACAGGATCCGGCGTTTCTGAAAATGCCACATCTGGCAGTAACAGCCTTACCTTTCAGAACCCGGGTATAGCCGGTATCAACAACCGTTCTGCACAGATGAGTGGGAAAGAAGGTACCCGAAAACAATATTATGGATCCAGCGTGACATACATAGCTGAATCAACCGGACAGGAAGCAGAAAAAGATACGTATATTACCTATGTAGACCGTGTATCCTACAGCAATCTGATTCCCGGGCACACCTATATCATGGAGAGCACACTCTGGGCAAAGGAAACTCTGCGGGATTCGGATATCTCCAGTGAGGATGCGAAAAATCCGTCGCGTCCTGTAAGAGGTGAATATATGAACGGATATACCTCAGCAGATGGAACATATCACGAAGGAAGCATTACAAAGGGTATTGTAACCGGGCGCACTATCTTTATTCCGACAGAGGCAAACATGGCAAATGGCATGGCAAGCGGCACAGTAGACGTGAAGATTATTTTCAACAGCAGCTATGCCCCTGGAACGCTGATTGTTGCCTTTGAAGATCTGAAGGTGAGGACACTGAATGACATGGGGAAAGCAGTTTTCGCCGGATTTATCAACCCAGACAAGGCTATATCTCAAAATGATATTGGAGAAGTAAGGAAGGACGGATGGGGAATCAGTGATACCGATGACTCTGTTGAATATATCGAAGAAGAAGATGGTACTGTTTACAGAAATGCTGCATATGATACCGGTGAAAGAAGACCAGAAGGTGAAGCGATTGTTGCCACACACAGTGACCTCAATGATCAGGATCAGAGCATCATGACCAGATTTTATACACACCTGAATGCAGGTGGAAAAGGAACTGCATTTTTCTATTTTATAGCAGCGATATTAGCAGGCTGTGCAGGTATCATGTTAATTTTCAAAAAAAGAACCCTGATATAAATTACAGAGGAGACTCTCGCAAAAGAGTCTCTTCTTTGTATACTGAAATGCATTTTATTTTCATTTTGTGATACAAGCCGGGTATATTGTCAATGGCACAGATAAAGACACAAAGCATACATGTAACCTATATGAAAACAACATGAAAAACCGGCAATTTATGCAGAATAATATTTGCATTTCACGTCCGAGTATATTACAATTATTAAATATTGTTAAATAATTATTAGTTTTTTCGTAAACACATATTTCATGATGTGTGGAAAGAGGAAAGGGAATAATGCAATTATGCAGAAACGTCGGTTACCAGTCACTATTGTAACAGTACTTGCGATTATCATGGGTGCACCTGTATCAGCTTTTGGCCAGGATGCAGGGTTATCTGCCGCCACCCCTGTTCAGAACAGTCAGTCAGATGCTGCATCTGCTGAAGCCAGCCTCACAGATGATACAACAGGCACAGCCAATAATATCGATCAGGCGGTCAATTCAGTGGATACAGATACCAGCAGCGAAGACGGGAGCGCAGTAGCGGAAAATATCAAGACGATTGTCAGTGCATGCAGTCAGATCAGTTCTGCCAGCGAAAACCAGCTGCAGAACCTGCAGGATACGATCTCATCAGTCGCAGATCAATTTGATACACTTCCGGATGACCAGCAGGAGGCACTTTCCCAGAGCCGTTCCTATCTTGATGCTGCATCTACTGCTGTATCACAGATGTCCGACACAATCAGTGACCAGCAGCAGACGGGAACCATTTCCGTAGAACAGACCGGAAAGGAAAACAGCTTCCGTTATATCGACGGGGAAAAGATTCCCGATGCTGTAGCTGTCGTGTCGCAGGAACAAAAAGACGCTGAGAATATTGCGAATGGGGATTCTGAACAGGAAAATACGCCTTCCGATAATACGACAGAAGATAATGCAGCTGAAAACAGCCAGAATGCATCGGATAACAATGAACAGAGTATATCTGCATCCTCAGAATCATCAGAATCATCAGATTCATCAGAAATGGAAAATACATCCAATATTGATTCCTCCAATGGGTCGGACAATAACGCTTCTGATACAGATGCGATATTATCCTCAGCCGTCATTGGAACGACAAAGGCTGTTCTGACTGACACATCTTCAACTGCGAAGGGAATTGATGTATCCGAACATAACGGAACAATCGATTGGGGTCAGGTAAAAAATTCGGGCATAGACTTTGCAATCATTCGTTGTGGTTACGGTGACGACTATTCGTATAAGGATGACAAGCAGTGGCTGAACAATGTAAGGGGCTGTGAAGAAAACAATATCCCTTATGGTGTTTATATTTACTCATATGCAGCCTCGGATGGTGAGATTGACAGTGAGGTGGCGCATGTGAAACGTCTGCTAAACGGACATCATCCATCACTTCCGGTTTATATTGATATGGAAGAGAATTTCCAGCTCAGACTTGGGAGCGAAACCGTCTGCCGTTTTGCCAATCGCTTCTGCGATCAGATTTCAGCAGCTGGTTACAAAGCCGGTCTTTATGCATCCCGTTCATATTGGCAGAGATTATTTGACGATTTTACTCTGTTACCCAATTATTACCACTGGGTCGCTGAGTATGGTTCCTCAGCTTGTAACTATGGCGGTAATTATGAATCCTGGCAGTTTTCATCCGCAGGCAAGGTGAATGGTATTTCTGCAAGCGTAGATATGAACCTGTGGTATAACGGTCTGGGGAACAAGGCTGCAGTCTCATCATCTTACTATAATATTTCAAACGGAACCTATACGATTCAAAGTAATGCGAACAATAATTATATTGTAGATATATCTGGCGGAAGTGGCTCTGATGCCGCAAATGTTCAGCTTTACCAGAGCAACGGGACAAACGCACAGAAATTTATCTTTACCCAGCTTTCCAACGGATGTTATACCATACAGAATGTGGGTTCTGGTAAATTACTGGATGTAATGTGGGGCAGCACTGAAAACGAAGCCAATGTATGGCAGTACACCGGAAACGGGACGCGGGCACAGCAATGGATTCCACGAAAAAATTCAGACGGTTCCCTTACTTTGATCAACGCAAACTCCTTCAAGTGTCTGGATATCACCTGGGGGATCATTCAGAAC
>JAJGAH010000106.1 GCA_020844525.1 Eubacterium sp. | reverse complement strand
CGTGAGTTTCTCTTTTGTCTCGCCGACTGCCTGTGACAGGAGTTTCTGTTTTTGCGAGAGCAGCTCGGAATTGGTAGGGTCAAGCTTTAACAGGCGGTTGACGTCCGTAAGCTGCGACTGTGTGTTTCGGATCTCTTTGTTGACGCCGGAGAGGGCTTTGGAAAGGCCGGTCGTATCGCCGCCGATTTCCACTGTGATTCCTTTGATTCTGTCAGCCATGCGATGACCTCCTTCCCTTGGTTAAAATTGATCCATCTGTTCCTGCGTTGCTTTTGCGGGCCAGTCGTAGCTGTCATTACTCATTTCCGAGTACATGTCATTGACTGTACCGATGGTGAGCAGGTCGAGCTCGGAAATAGAAAGCCCGATTTGCACACAGCGGAGCAGGAACAGTGGCGTCGTCATTTCGCGTTCAGTTTCATAAGGTTTTTTTTAGACTCGACCTCCGTCTCCACATTCAGCCCCCACAGCGAAATGATCTGCGGCAGGATTTCATAAATGGAGAAGGTATTGAACTCATCAAGCCATTCCTCCGGAGTGTCCGGGATATCCGGATTCTTATGCTTGGCCATAAGCCAGGCGATGTTCTCGAAAAGCTCCAGACTGAAGGTATCCAGATCCGATTCCTGCGGATTGGCTTCGTCGATGCCTTTCTGCAACTGGTTCAGATCCTTGTAGATATCCCGGTGGAATTTGTTCCTGTACAAACGAGGAATGGCGGCAGAGGCACGGAATTCGACCGGCTTGCCGTCAATCTCAATGGTTTTTGTAACTGCCATAGTGCTGCCTCCTTATGCTGTCTGCGAGCTGGTCTTGGAAGACGTTGTCGCAGTGGTGCTGGTGCTTGTGCTGGTACTGGCGGCGGCGGTCGTAGTGGTGGTCTTATCCTGCGGTTCATAGACCTTGGTGTACCAGTTGTTGTAGGTTTCCTCGCTGGTGTTCGTACCGGTTTTGACCTTTACCAGCCCGCTCGGAAGCGGCGAAACAGTAAGCGAGAGCTTCTCCGTCTTGACTTCCTTCTTGTCCTCTGTGGTATCGCCCTCCATCGAAGGTCTGGTCGCGCTGCAGTAATACAGGCAGTGGCGGATCTTCCGCTGGTCGCCGGAGAACTCAAAGAGCAGAGCAAAATGCTCCGGCTCCACATCCTTGTTTTCCACCAGCACGCCATTGGCATCTTCGGTTTCATGCAGGACATCCACAAGAAAGCTCTCCGGGATGAGCGCAAGCTCGAAGTCGCCGGAATAACCGTTATTGTTGCTGACCATGTAATACACGGAATCATCCGCGTAGAACGGGTCGTTATCGCCCTCTGCATCCAGTGAAAGGCTCACGGAGCCGGGCATGCTGACAGGCGTCCCGAAGGTGACCTTGCCATCCTCGTCAATCGTGACAAGTGCGTAGTGACAGTTCTTAAGACCGAACTTCACTTTGTTTTTTCTGTTAGCCATAGTGGCATCCTCCTTTAAATCTCAGTTTGATAGAGCACTTCATACATCTTCTCGGAATCAATCCAGACCTCGGATTTCTCCCACGGAATTTCATGGGCGGTCAGGATATCCTCCAGTTTTTCTTCCAGCTCCGGGTCTTTCTTATTCGTGTAGAGTTCCATGTTCAGCTGGCTGATTTTGAAATACACGCCGTTGTCTGCGAACATGTTGTCACTGCCCGGAAAGAGAAAAATAAGGAAGGGCGGCTCAGGAGACTCACCTTCGGCGAAATGGTCGTAGGCAAGAGGGAGTCCCGCTTCCTTTAACATGTTGGTTATGTCGTCATAGGTCATACTCAGCCGCCTTTCAGTTTCTGTTCGATGGTTTTTACAAGCGTTTCGTTGCCGCGCTGTTCGGCAGGCGCGATGTGAGGCTTTCCCTCGACACGGCCTCCGCCGCGTTTGGCGTGTCCGTTCTCAAGCAGGTGCGCAATCTGGTATCGGTTCCTCGAATGCACCACAAGGTCAATGCTCTCGGAATCCTCGTGGACATTTTTTACCGACCAGCTTTTCTTGTACTTTCCGGTATCGACGGGAGCGCCAGATTGGATGTCCTTACGGACAGAAGCCGCCGTATCCTTTACGGCATCCTTCATGTCGTCGGTTGCGAGCTTTGAATATTTTTGAAGCTCCTCCATGATTGCGTCGTCCATTTCGCTGATCGGTATTTTTCTGCTCATGTTTTTTTCTCCAGCTTGCAGTTGAATTTAAGGCTGTTCCGCTTGCAGCCCATCGGGTTCACATAGGTGATGTTGTAGATATGGCCTTCCGCGATGATCCGGTATTTTGTGGATTCCACGGCGGCAAGCTCGGAAGAGTACCGGCAGGTAAAGTCAAGGGATTCTTCCGGGTTAACAACAACGCCTTCGGATTCCGAACCGGTGCTTGTGCCGACTGTTGCCCAGCAGGAGCAGTAATCCGTCCAGCCGTTGGTGTGGTTTCCGTATTTGTCAACGGTGACCGCGCTTTTCTGAAAAGTGATTTTTGTCCGCATCGCGCCGATATTCATCAGAAGCCCTCCTTCCGCGTGCCAAAGAGAAGGGAGCGCAGCGTCATGTTGAGGGCATGGTGGTCGGCTTCCTCCCGGTGCTCGTAGAGATAGGCCACGGTGTAAAGGATGGCCACCCGGATGCGGATCAGGGCTTTTTCCTCGTTTGCCATAAACTCCTCGTCGGACTGTCTTGTGATGTCCTGTACCTGCTTTGTCGCCGCAGAAATCAGGCTTTTTATCAGCTCGTCCTCGTCACCGGTGGTGACCCGGAGATAGGCTTTTGCTTCCTCAAGAGTTACTTCCATCGTCCGCCTCCTTAAAAGATGCCGCCTGCAGGAAGGTTAATTTCTGCAGACGGCTGGTTACGTTAGCTGCCATTTTGATCAGGCACCGGCCTTGACGGACAGTCCCTTCACGGCCTCCGGCAGGATGAGCTTGCCGTCGATGCGCTCAGAGGCAAGGAAGCCAATCTGGCCGTTTGCCGCGTAGAGCTCGGAGAGGCGCTTGAAGGAACGTCCCTGACGCTCGGCGATCCAGTAGTAGGAGAAGTCGCCGAACAGAATCGGTACATTACCTGCAGTCAGCTCCGGCGCATAAATCGAAGTCTTATAAGGACGGTTCAGGATCGTGTCGGGCTGACCGACGACAACAGACGGCTGCCAGATGTAATTTCCGTTGTTGTCCTTAATCTTGCGGAGCGCCTTGATGGTGGTGTCGTTCAGAATCCAGATGGCCTTGCTCCTATAAACGGAACGCAGGGAGTGGAACACATCCATGATGTTGTCAAAGGAAACCGTGCTCCCGGTAATCTCTGTGGTCGCGCCTTTGGTAGCCGCCACCTTGGTGAAGATGCCTTCCGGCTTCTTGCTGCCATCGCCGGTGAGGAATGCTTCTTCCTCCGCAGCGCCGATCCTGCGGCCAAACTCCGATGCAATGTAGGTCTCGAGATCGAAAACGGAATCGTTCATAAGTTCCTCGGATACCTTGATTGCTGTGCCCAGCTTGTAGGCTGAGAGGCTGATCTGGTCGAAGGTGTCATTGGATTCCGGGTACAGGCCGTTTTCCTCCATCCATGCCGCCGTCCCGTGGGAAGCAACGACCGGGATGGTGTGCGTGCCGCTCTGGGTCTGAATGACCGTCGCAATCGTGCGGAAGAAATTCTCCTCCTGCAGGGCGTCAATCAGACGCTTTTCATATTCATCCGGGACAAGGTAGCCGCCATTGGCGTCGGTGCCGATTTCCAGCACATCCTTTACGTCGTAGTAGTTGCGTTTGCGGATGTTGTTCCAGAATGCCGCCTTGTATGCCTTGGAAGCGATGCCTGGCTTGTCGTCCGGTTCATTCTTCGCGCCGGGTTTGCCGGTAAGCGGAGCAGAGGTCGGAGCAGAGAGCATCTTGTCGATCTCTTCCTGACGCTGCAGACGTTCAATGTCGTGTGTAAAGTCTGTGACTTCCTTTTCCATCTTGTCGTAGGTCGCGGCATCCTCTGTGGAAACCATGCCGCCGTTCTGAGAGTGTGTATTCAGGAATGATTTAGCTGCTTCCCATGCCTTCGCTCTCTTGTCCATAAGTTCCATAATCTGAGTCATAATAAAAATCCTCCTTTAATGTGCGAGAAGCGAAAGGCGCTTCTCAAGATCGATAACGGGTACCATGTGTTTATCTGCTTCCGGCTTTTTCTTTGGAATCAGCCTTGAGAGCAGTGAATCTGTGACAGCCTTGCGGGAGAAAAGCATCTCTATGGTGTCGTCTTCTTCCGGCAGCGGGTTCTCACCGCCAGCGAAAAGAACCTCATCCGCAAAGCCGAGCTTCCTGGCCTCCTTGGCATTCATCCAGGTTTCGGCATCCATAAGCTTTGAAATCTTCGCGCGGGAGAGCCCGGATTTGATTTCATAGGCGTTCATAATAGATTCCTTGACCTCTGACAGCATGTCGATGGCCTTTTGCATTTCTTCGGTATCGCCAATGGCGATGGTCGCCGGATTGTGAATCATCAGCATGGCCACGGGGCTCATACAGACCTTGGTTCCGGCCATAGCAATGACGGATGCCGCAGAAGCGGCAAGCGCGTCAATCTTGACCGTGACATTGCCCTTGTAGTCCATGATGCCAATGTTGATGAAGGGTGAAGGGATCGGCTTCCCAGTCGTCGGGTGCTTGGAAAGGTATCCGAGCCGAGTGGTCATCTCTTCGCACTGAATCCAGCGGGCGGAGCACATCGCGTAACGCTCTAAGAGCTGTGGAGACACCGCTTTTGCTACGCCGAGCTTATCCAGCCATTCCCATGTTTCCCGATAGATATCACCAGCTTCCAGGGTGGAGCCGTCATGCTGTTTGGCAGATAGAAAGTCATGCGGGGTTGGCATGTCCTCGCCTTCGACATCCGGTATGTCCAGCACAGTGAGATCTCTGCCGCCTGGATTTCCGTTTTCGTATTTTTCTTTGACGGCGGTCTTTTTCCGGCCCGCACCGGGACGTCTGCCGCCGCGACCACCTGTGTTATTTGATTTTGTCGGCATGATTTTTAACCGCCTCCTTTATTACCCGTTTGAAATCGCCTTTTTTGCACGCAAGAGGGGGCGCCGTTTTCCGCAGCATTTTCCACAGAGATTTGACCTGCCCCTCCCTCGTCCTCGCAAGCTTCGTATCGTTCGCTTCCGTACAAGTACGAAAGCTCATTCACTCCGCTGCTCGTCCTCTTCCCAGAAAGTCATTCGACTTTCCGGGAGCCCTGATTGTCTTGCACAAAAGAACGAAGATCATCAGCGGTCTCCTCGGTCTTTATGGATCTTCTCATGACAAGAACGGCAAAGGCTCATGAGGTTGCTCTCATCATTTGTTCCTCCCTCGGAGAGAGGAATGATGTGGTGGACTTCCTCGACTGGTTTGTAGCGACCTTGCTTTAAACACATCTCGCAGAGAGGATGCTTGTGAACGTAGCGGTCACGGATTCGTTTCCATGCTCTGCCGTACCTCTTGCCGGAGGAGTAACCGCGCGTGAACTTCTCATAGTGCTGCTGCATAACCTTGGCATGCTCTTCACAGTACAGACCATCGGTCAGCTTCGGGCAGCCGGGGTAGCGGCACGGCCTCTTTGGTTTCATAGGCATGGCGGCCTCCTTTCCGGACAAAAGAAAAGCCCTGCAGTGTTTCCTGCAAGGCTTAGGGCTGCGCGTGCAGCCGTTCTTTATACTGTTTCGCTGATTATATACTATCATAATGGCGGGGTGGACATCTTTGGACAAAGCAGGACATTTCGGGCGCATTTCATATGATGATGGGATGCTCCGGCAGAGAGGCATGCTGCAGAGCCTTGCCATGCCAGCGACGGATCGTGCGGGCGTCGGCACAAAGCTCGATGCCGATCTGCTCCCAGGTAAGTCCATGAATGTAACGATACTTTAAAACCATGCGTTCATCTGTATCCGGCACAGCTTCAATGACCTCACGGATCTGTTTCTTTAGGTCGGAGAGAGTTTCAAGCTCTGCCGCGATCTTGTTTTCCAGATCCCACATCTTTTCCAGCGTCCGGATAAAGGGTGCGTCCGTAGATCGAGAGGTCTGTACACGATCCTTGTCATATTGGATTGCCGACACGCTGCCAGCCATCACCCGGAGGTTCTGTACTTCCATCGTGTCGGACTTGATCTTCTGGTCAAGGCGATAAGCCTGATGAAGATATTCTTTTACGGTCATTTTGACTTCGCCTCCTCTCGCAGCTTTTGTATCAGGTAGTCGCCATCTACACTGGTGATGGTCTGATACCAGGCAGAATGGAAAAATCGTTCTATTTCCATCGCAGTGGACATGGCGTCTGTATTCTGTGGTTTTTTCTTCAGGCGCTTTAAGGCATCCCGATAATCCTTCACTGCCTGCAGAACGATGGCATTGATAAGATTTTCATACGGTCTTGTCATCGTGGCACCTCCAGATCCACCTTGACGGCATCAATCAAAGCGGACTGGGTCAGCTCCTTTTTGGAGAGTGCCTTCAGGATGCGTTCATCAATGGTGCCCTTGGTAATGATGTGCTGGATGACTACGGTATGAGACTGCTGGCCTTGCCGCCAGAGCCTTGCATTTGTCTGCTGGTATAATTCCAACGACCATGTGAGCCCGAACCAGACGAGAGTGGAACCGCCTGCCTGCAGGTTTAGGCCGTGTCCGGCTGAGGCAGGATGGATGACTGCTACAGGAATCTTTCCCGCATTCCAGTCAGCAATGTCGCGGCTTGTCTTGATCTCCCGGACATTGAAGCAATTCTTGATCCGGGCCAGATCGTGTCTGAACCAGTAGGCCACCAGAAGCGGCTTTTCATTTGCAGCCTCGATAATATCCTCCAAAGCGTCCAGCTTCCGGTCATGGAATTCCATGATCTCGCCGGTATCAGAATAAATGGCACCGTTCGCAAGCTGGGAGAGCTTCCCTGTCAGCGCGGCAGCATTTGCAGCGGTTATTTCGCCATCCGGCAACTGCAGGATTAACTCCTGCTTTAAATTCTCATATCGGTCACGCTCGGCATCCGAAAGCGCTACTTCATATTGCGTGGAAATGAGCTCCGGCATTTTCAGGTGGTCGGTGGACTTCATGGAAATCGTGATATCTGAAATCCTCCGGTAAATGGCATCTTCTGCATAGGGTAGCGGCTTATAGGAATATATGATTTCGCCATTTCGCTTGTCCGGAATGAAATAATTTATGCGGTACTGTGTGATAAAGCGACCGAGGCGCTGCCCATTATCCAGCAGCTTGAATTCTGCCCAAAGATCCATCAGTCCGTTGGAAGAAGGCGTGCCGGTAAGGCCGATGATCCTGTGGATATAGGGCCGAACCTTCATCAGGGACTTGAAGCGTTTTGCCTTGTGGTTTTTGAAGGATGAGAGCTCATCTATGATCACCATGTCAAAATCAAATGGGAATCCGGAATCGTCAATCAGCCACTGCAGGTTTTCGCGGTTGATGATTGTAATGTCGGCGCTTTGCAGCATGGCCGCTTTCCGTTCCTTGACAGTCCCGACTGCAACCGCATAGGTCAGACCTGAAAGGTGCGACCATTTTTCTATTTCGGAAGGCCAGGTATCACGGGCAACGCGGAGAGGCGCTACCACAAGGACACGATGAATTTCAAAGCTGTCAAAAAGAAGGTCAAAGATCGCCGTCAGGGAGATGATTGTTTTTCCAAGACCCATATCTAACAGGACAGCCGCGATGGGGTGGGTCTCAATATATTGGATGGCATAAGCCTGATAATCATGTGGTTCGAATTTCATTCA
>JAJGAH010000105.1 GCA_020844525.1 Eubacterium sp. | reverse complement strand
TACACGTCTGTTATGATTGACGGCTCCAAGCTTCCCTTTGAAGAGAATATTGCAATCAGCAGCAAGGTTGCAGAGATGGCAGCTGCGGCAGGTATCCCGACAGAGGCTGAGCTGGGCAAGGTCGGAGGCAAGGAGGACGATACCGTTTCCACTGGAAAGGATATCTACACAGATCCGCAGGAGGCGAAGGAGTTTGCTGAGCGTACAGGAATTTCCTCTCTGGCTGTCGGCATCGGAACTTCTCACGGCTTCTACAAGGGAACTCCGGTTCTGGATGTCAACCGTCTTGCAGAGATCCGCGAGGTTGTGGACATCCCGCTTGTACTGCATGGTGCTTCCGGACTGACGGATGAGCAGGTCAGAAGCTGTGTGGAGAGAGGAATCTGCAAGGTCAACTTTGCCACAGAGCTGCGCAAGGCCTATACAGACGCAGTCAAGAAGTACATCCAGGAGGATCCGGATGTCTTTGATCCGAAGAAATACCAGGCAGCAGGAAGGGCAGCGGTTGTAGAGCAGGTTAAATATCGTATGAAGGTATGCGGCTGCGACGGCAAGGCGGCAGATTGATTCAGAAGTGTGAGTCTGGAATCCTGAATTTGAGGTATAAAATATACGGAAAAAATATTGAATCAGAGAAGTGAATTCATATCCTGAATCGGAGTTCCAGATAAAAATGATCAGGTGCAGTATGTGTGCTTGTATATTTTAGTATTAAGATCCAGAAGGGAGGAACTATGGCTGCCACAGTAAAGGATATTGCCCAGAGAGCCGGCTGCGGTGTTGCGACGGTCTCCTCCTATCTGAATGGCGGAAATGTCCGCCCGGGCAACCGGGAGAAGATCAGACAGGCCATTTCGGAGCTTCACTATGAGGTGAATGAGACGGCCCGTCAGCTGAAGACGAACCGCACGAGAATGATCGGGGCTGTCATACCAGAGCTGAACAGCACGTTCTGCGCAAGTGTTTTGAGTGAAATTGAGGATATCCTGCGGCAGCATGGATACGCCATGCTGGTCTGCGACTGCCGTACGGACAGCGTCCGGGAAAGAGAGGCAGTGGATTTTCTTCTGAAGAGACGGGTGGACGGCCTGTTTGTGCTTCCGGTTGACGAGACTGGAAGCAATCTGAGGAAATTTATCCGGACCGGAAAGCCGGTGGTGCTCATTGACCGGCAGATTGAGGGGCTGGACGTAGATACGGTCTGTGTAGACAATCGTGCAGCCATCCGTTCCGCAGTGGATCTGCTGGTACAGAAGGGCCATTCGAGAATCGGTATGATTGCAGGACCGTCCGGTATCAATGCGGCCAGACAGAGAATGCGGGGATACATTGAGGGGTGCGAAAAGAACGGCATCTGTCAGAACCGGGACCTTATTTTTCAAGGGGATGACTCGATTGAAAGCGGAACGGCCGGAATTGAGACACTCATAAAAATGCATCCGGATATGACTGCGGTTGTGATCTCCAACTACAGGATGACAATGGGAGCGATGATCGGTGCCAACGAGTCCGGCATTATGATTCCACAGCAGCTTTCTGTAGTTGGCTTTGATAATCCGCAGTTTGCCAGGGCAGTACATCCGAGGCTGACGATTGTCAATCAGCCGGTAGATGAGATCGGTGAGCGGGCGGCCAAAATCATGCTTGAGAGGCTTGGAGATGTGGACGCGCCGGAAGGCTCCATGGATGGGTCGGAAGACTGTGCAAACCCGGAGTGCGGGCACAGACATATCTGGCTGACAACTGCAATTCTGGAGGGCGGTTCGGTTCTTGACCGGAGTTAAGGAGAAATGTATGGGAGATTTATTACTTGGCATTGACATCGGAACAAGTGCCTGTAAGGTTGCGGCATTTGACCGGGATGGTCATGTCGCTGCCTCTGCGACCGGGGATTACCCGGTTTATTATCCGCATCCCGGATGGGCAGAGCAGAATGCAGAGGACTGGTACAGGGGTGTGTGCCAGGCACTTGCAAAAATCTGGAATACCGGCAGGGTAAAGCCGGAGGACATTGCCTGTATCGGCATTGACGGACAGGGATGGTCGGCAATTGCGCTTGACAAGGATGGCAGGAATCTGACCAATACCCCGATCTGGATGGATACCAGAGCGCAGGGAATCTGTGATGAGGTAAATGGCAGGATCGGAGCTGACAAGATTTTTGCTCTTTCCGGCAATGCGCTGCAGCCTTCCTACACTACACCGAAGGTCCTTTGGTATCGGGAAAATATGCCGGAGGTATACAGGCATACAGATAAGATCCTGCACGCAAACGGATACATCGGCTATCGTCTGACCGGATGCATCACAGAGGATATTTGTGACGCTTACGGCTGGCATTGCTTTGACATGCGCCGTGGTGTCTGGGATTACGACATGGCAAGGGAAATAGGTATTCCCGAGAACTTTCTGCCCGAGATCGTGAACTGTGACCAGATCATCGGCAAGGTGAATGCAGAGGCAGCAAAGGAGACTGGTCTTATAGAAGGTACACCGGTTGTGGCCGGCGGCCTTGATGCTGCTTGCGGCACCCTTGGCGCAGGTGTGATCCATGATGGTGACACACAGGAGCAGGGAGGACAGGCAGGAGGCATGAGTATCTGCCTGGATGATTATCAGGCAGATCCGCGGCTGATCCTCTCCTTCCATGTCATTCCCGGAAAATGGCTGCTGCAGGGCGGAACCACCGGGGGCGGCGGTGTCATGCGCTGGTTCGAACGGGAATTTGCCGGCGAGGAGCGCATGCTTGCAGAAAAGACGGGGGAATCCTCTCTGGTACAGCTGAACAAAGAGGCTGAAAAAGTAGCGCCTGGTTCGGACGGACTTGTTTTTCTCCCCTATATGAGCGGCGAGCGTTCACCGATCTGGAATCCGGACGCAAAAGGCGTGTTCTATGGTCTGGATTTTTCCAAGACGAAGGGGCATATGGTACGTGCCTGCATGGAGGGCGTTGCTTTTGCACTGAAGCATAATCTTGATGTAGCTGAAAAGGCAGGCGCCAGAGCAGAGGTGCTCCGCGCGATGGGAGGCTCCTCCAATTCCCTGCTCTGGACACAGATCAAATCAGATATCACAGGAAAGCCGATTGTGGTTCCCTCTTCGGATACAGCTACAACACTTGGCGCAGCGATGCTGGCTGGTGTGGGCTGTGGCTTCTATAAGGATTATGAGGAAGCGGTATCCCTTACGGTGCATGACACCAGAAGTCATACGCCGAACCCGGAGAATGCGGAAGTTTACAGAAGAAATTACGAAATCTATCTGGAACTCTACAGGGACCTGGAAGACCTGATGCGCAGGAATGGACAGGGCTGAGGGCGGTTTGTATGCATCATGCATGTGCAGATGGCATGTATATAGAATAACAGAATAAGCATGCAGAATATCTGCACAGCGCAGTCAATATTTTTGGCAACACTTAATGTTTGTAAATACACAACATGAATAGCAGGAGGCATAAGGAAATGGCAGTTATGATGAAAGCAGGCGTTGTTCACGCAAAGGATGATCTTCGCTATGAGGACATTGAAAAACCCCAGCCGAAGGCCGGAGAAGTACTGATCAAGGTAAAATATACAGGCATCTGCGGATCTGATGTTCCGCGTGTAAATGGAGATGCCTGTCATTTCTTCCCGAATGTTCTGGGACATGAGTTCTCCGGAATTGTCGAGGAGGTTGGTGAGGGTGTGACAAAGCTGGCACCTGGTGATTACGTAGCCGGTGTACCGCTGGTTCCCTGTATGAAGTGCCCGGACTGTGCACGTGGTGATTATTCTCTGTGCAAGCATTACAGCTTCATTGGTTCCCGTCAGTTCGGATCCTTTGCTGAGTATGTATGTGTACCGGAAATCAACGCAGTAAAATTTGACAAGTCCATCTCCTTTGAGCAGGCAGCGCTCTTTGAGCCGGCAACCATCGCGCTTCACGGTCTGGAGAGAACAGGATACAAGGGTGGTCATACCGTTGCGATTCTGGGTACCGGCCCGATTGGTATGCTGACTGCACAGTGGGCGAAAATCTTTGGCGCCAGAAAGGTTGTCGTCTTTGATATCGTTCCGGAGAAGCTTGCGCTGGCACAGGAGCTTGGCGCGGACGCCGGAATCAACACACTGGAGGATGGCTTTATGGACAAGGCCATGGCGCTGACAGATGGTGTTGGCTATGACTATGTCTATGAGACCGCAGGCAATACGATCACGATGCGCATGGCCTTCCAGCTGGCGGCAAACAAGGCTGGGGTCTGCTTCATCGGAACACCGAAGAAGGAGCTGACCTTCTCCGTCAAAGAATGGGAAAACCTGAACCGTAAGGAGTTTACACTGACAGGGTCCTGGATGTCCTATTCAGCACCGTTCCCGGGGCATGAGTGGACGGATGTGGCACATTACTTCGCAACTGGTCAACTGAAATACGATCCGAGGATGATCTGGAAGATCGTACCGCTTTCTCAGCTGGCAGATGCATTCCAGTGGTATAAGGAGCGCGGCAAGGTAAAGGGCAAGATCCTGGTCGATTCCGAGAAATAAAAAAATGCCTGCATGCAGGAATCATGCGATGAAACGCAATTTTTCAGGTATCAATACAAAAAGTATAACAAGAGTATATAGAGGAAACATTCATGATTTTAACAGTAACTGCAAATGCCGCGGTAGATACACGATATGTAGTGGATAACTTTGGTGTTGATGCGGTAAACCGTGTAAAGACCTGTGAGCGTTCTGCCGGTGGAAAGGGACTGAATGTCTCACGGGCGGCACATATTGCCGGTGCCAAAATCCTTGCCACGGGCTTTCTGGGCGGACATTCCGGAGAGTTTGTTCAGGAAAAGCTGCAGAAGGAAGGCATTGGGGAGGATTTTGTATGGTGCAGCGGCGAGACCCGCTCCTGTATCAACATCTGGGACGAGGTGAATAAGACCCAGACGGAATTCCTGGAGCCCGGTTTTACAGCAACCATGATCAATCAGGATGCCCTGGTGCAGAAATTCACAGAGCATATTCAGGAGGCAGATGTGGCAACCATTTCCGGCTCGATGCCGGCTGGTTGTGACAGCACGCTGTATAAGAGACTGATTGAAGCGGGACAAAAGGCCGGGAAGAAGGTCATTCTGGACACCAGTGGCAATACGCTGAAGGAATGCGTTGCATATAAGCCTTTTATGATCAAGCCGAATATTGATGAAATACAGATGCTTGTCGGAAGAACGCTGACACCGGGAAACCGTGAGGAGCTTCTGGAGGCAGCTGGAGAGCTGCATGCGGCAGGAATTCCAACGGTTGTTATCTCACTTGGCAGTGCAGGATCGCTGATGTCCTGTGCCGAGGGCGTTTACGAAGCCCATGTTCCGAAAATCCAGGCGGTAAACACGGTGGGATGCGGCGATTCCATGATTGGCGGCTTTGCCGTTGGAATTTCCAGAAATCTTGATATGCCGGAGTGCCTCAGACTGGCAAGCGCTGTTTCCGCGGCGGCTGCCATGACAGACAAAACCGGATTCTTCCGTACGGAGGACATGGAGAATCTTCTGAAAAAGGTTGAGATTCAGAAAATCAGGTAACAGCTGAAATTCAATATTCAGGAAAAGGCAGCAGTTCATACAATATAATCAGGTAATAAAGAAAAGAAAGGGAGGCAAAAACTATGGAATTTATTGATCCTGCAAAAGTGCCGCAGAGAACACTTTACACAGGCGCCAAAATGCCGGCGGTCGGCATGGGGACATTCGGATCCGATCACGCGACAGCAGAACAGGTCAGAGATGCCGTGCGCGGAGCGATCAAGGTTGGCTATCGTCACTTTGACTGTGCGGCCTGCTATGGAAATGAGGACCAGATCGGAGAGGTTTTCCAGGAGGCGTTCCAGAGCGGCGAAGTGAAAAGGGAGGACATGTTCATTGTCTCCAAGGTATGGAATGACATGCATGGCAAGGGAGATGTACTTGTAGCATGTGCCCGTACACTCAGAGACCTTCAGCTGGACTACCTTGATATGTACTATGTACATTGGCCATTCCCGAACTATCATCCGCCGAAATGCGATGTGACAGAGAGAAATCCTGATTCAAAGCCTTTCTCAGTGAAGAGGTTCATGGCAACCTGGAGACAGATGGAGAGACTTGTGGATATGGGGCTTACAAAACATATTGGCATGTCCAACATGACTCTTCCAAAGCTGAAGGCTGTTCTGCCGCTCTGCCGTATCAAGCCGGCCTGCATCGAGATGGAGCTGCATCCGTGCTTCCAGCAGCAGGAGCTTTATGATTATATCAAGTCGCAGGGAATTGAGATCGTCGGCTTCTGTCCGCTTGGTTCCCCGGACCGTCCGGAGAGAGACCGCACACCGGAGGATGTTGCAGATCTTCAGCAGCCGGTGATCCGCAAGATTGCGGAGGCACATGGCGTGCACCCGGTTCTGATTGCCATCAAGTGGGCAGTTCAGAAAGGCCATACTCCGATTCCGTTCTCAATCAAGGAGAAGAATTACACCTCTAATCTGAAATGCGTCACAGAGGATCCGCTGACCGATGAGGAGATGGAGGAAATCAAGGGCATGGAGTGCAACAATCGTCTCGTAAAGGGACAGGTTTTCCTGTGGCCAGGTGCAACCGACTGGCGTGATCTCTGGGACGAGGATGGTACAGATGCCCTCTGGGACAAGGATTGAGTTTTTATGTATCGCTAAGAGTAAGTCCTGAAGATCATATCATACCAGGACAAGATAACATAAACACAAGATAATGTAAGCACAAGATACCATAAGAACAAGAAACTATACGATAAGAAACCATAAGATAAGATAAGGTTCTCCTTCCCGGGAGGATTTGAACATGCACATGCGGCGTTTTCAAATCCGATGCGGGGAGGGGAACCTTTTTATACGCCCTGCGGCGCATTTTTCTAATCATAGTCCTGCATAAACGTCCTGCATAAACAGGTTAGTTTCTGGGTGGCTGACCGCTTTTTGAATCCTTTGAGGGATCTTCTTTCGGAACGCCCTTTCCACGGACCAGGCGGGCAACCATGGTCATCGCATACAGCAGGACCGGAATGATGATTGTGCAGTAGATTGCGCCCATCAGCAGGCCCTTTGCGTAAGGACTTTTCAGCAGCGCAAAAACCATGGTAAGCGCATATAGCAGAATCAGCAGAAGGATACCGGCAAGGGCGATGATTCTGCGGGCAGTCCATGGATATTTTTTTCTTTCCACATGTGAAGAATCCGGAGATTTTGATAAGGATTCTGAAGACAAATGATTCGTATTCATATATCTCTCCTTTGAAGGGCCTTTGAAGGAACAATTGTCACGGGTGGGACTTGTGATCTTCAAGTCACGATTTTTTCACAGATAAAGGGTATACTAATCAGGATATATAACTGACTGTTTACAGAATATTCGTCTGTACGATTGCTGTCAAGCACGCGTGTACGGAAATATAGGTGCAGCACGTGTGCACGGAATATAGGTGCAGAATAAACAGACGGGTATTTGCCGCTATCTGTGGCAGCAAAGTCAATTGAAGGCAGTAAATTGTATTCACCTGCAGTTTAAGAAAATTTTAGACTTCAAAAATTGCAATCGCCTGTATTGCGCGCTAAAGTAATGGAATCGGGAGGTGGAACTTATGCAGAAATTCAGAGACTGGATCAGCCGTCATATGTATGGACGATATGGAGTGGATCAGCTGGAACGCGTAATGCTGTATGTAGAGATGGGATTGCTCATTGTCTCCATGTTTGTCAGTAATCTTATTC
>JAJGAH010000104.1 GCA_020844525.1 Eubacterium sp. | reverse complement strand
CTGTCTCCCGGTGCCGGGACCGCAGCTTCCTGCGCGGCCTGACCATTCTGCCACGGGTCATCGGGTCTCCAACCGGTATCAACATGCATGTAGCTGCGCACAAGATTCCACGGGACCTGAATGCCCGCGCCGTGGGAACAGAATACGGAGGAGGAGGGATTCTCCAGGTCTGCGTCCGGATCATAACCCTTTTGAAGAATTACCTCTTCTGCATGACGACAGGGCTCATATCCCTTCAGAGACAGCGTCAGCCTTCCCTGTCCGTGAGTGTAGGAATACATCTCCTGCTGGTAATCCTGCAGTGCAGCGGCCGGAACGGTGCCTGTGATCAAAGCGGTTGTCCCGTCATTTTCCTCCAGGTCAGCGGTACCCTCCATGCGCTGGAGATCTGTCATGAAGCGCCCCATCATACCGGATGGAAGCTCCGCCTGATAGCGGTACACTGGCTCCAGAAGAACATTCTTTGCCATCATCAGACCCTGGCGGACCGCACGGCAGGCGGCTTGTCTGAAATCACCCCCGACGGTATGCTTTTCGGATGCTCTTCCGCCTGTGACGATAATCTTCATATCGGTGATTTCCGATCCGGTCAGAACACCTCTGTGCATCTGACTCTCCAGACTGGACAGGATCAATCTCTGCCAGTTCAGGGAAAGCTCATCACTCCGGCAGTCCGTCTCAAAATGCAGGCCGCTGCCGGGTTCGTCCGGCTTCAGCAGCAGATGCACCTCAGCATAATGCCGCAATGGCTCAAAATGGCCTACACCCTCCACCGGCTCTGCGATGGTTTCCTTATAAAGCACAGAGGGAGGAGCAAAGCGGATTGGCATATGGAATCGCTGATCACAGAGGCTTTTCAGAATTTCCATCTGGACCTGTCCCATAATCCGCACGGAAATATCGCCATCGGGTGAATCCGCATCGATATGCAGAAGCGGCTCTTCTTCAGACAGGACCTGCAGATTGCGCAGTGCAGCAGAACGGTCCTGATCCGGTGTCAGAATGATCTGGCTTTTCAGTACCGGCTGCAGCAGGAAGTCTCCGGCATCCTTCTCAAATCCAAGTCCCATGCCGATGCGGGTCTTTTCAGGACCGGTTACAGCACAGATGCAGCCCGCGTCCGCCTGTGCCAGCTGTGTAAAGTGGTCGCCGGAATAAACGCGGATCTGATTGACTTTTTCTCCTCCTGCATTTTCCGGAAGCGTGGAGCGGACCTTCAGACTGCCGCCGGTAATCCGCATCCAGGTCAGCCGGCTCCCGTCGGTATCCCGGGAAATCTTGAAAACGCGTGCGCCGAATTCTTCCGGCCAGGTTTTGGTGATGGTCAGAGCATTCAGCCCCTCCATCAGCCTGTCGACGCCTTCGTTTTTCAGTGCGGCACCGAAAAATACCGGGAACAGCCTGCGGTCCCCGATCATGGCACGGATCTCATCCTCCTGGAGCGTCTGCGTCTCCAGATAGTGCTCCAGCACTGCATCATCACAGACGGCAATGTTCTCCATCTGGTCTTCCGGAATTTTCAGAGAGGGAGAAAACCGGCAATTTGAAAAATCCACACAGGCGCCGCTGAGGTTTTTATGTATGTCTTCAAGAACCTTCCCTGCATCAGCCCCGCTCTGGTCCATCTTGTTGACAAACAGGAAGACCGGCACCTTGTAGCTTGCAAGAAGGCGCCAGAGATTCCGTACCTGTCCGGTTACACCGTCAGGTGCGCTGATGATCAGAATGGCATAGTCCAAAACCTGCAGGGTCCGCTCTGTCTCCGGTGAAAAATCAATGTGGCCAGGTGTATCAAGCAGGGTCACGGAAAGACCGTCCCTGCCGCCGATGCTCAGCTCTGCCTGTTTGGAAAAAATCGTGATGCCGCGATCCTTCTCCAGCTGCCAGGTGTCCAGAAAAGCGTCGCCGTGATCAACTCTTCCCTGTTTTCGTATACTTCCTGCCAGGTACAGAAGGCTTTCAGAAAGCGTGGTTTTCCCCGCATCCACATGTGCAAGTATGCCGATGACGATATGTCTGCCGTTCATGAAATTGATCCTCTCTGTTCTCCATAATGCCGGCCTCTGCATTTTAAGCCGGATGATTGAGCTGCTGTGTCTGCATGAATATACAGGCAGCAGCTTTCCTGTCATTGTAACATGCCGTGCACAGGGACACAATTTCACAAACGATTACCTGTTGTCCCTCGTATTGTAAAAATATATGACAATGGCATCAGGGTATAAGATGGATGCCTGTGAGATAAGATTAAAAATTCACAACATCCGGACTCTGACATCACAGAATATCAGACATACAAAAAGAGTGTATATAAACAGATTGTGGCAGGTTTTTCCGGTATATGGTATATTGGAGACCAGGGAACTGCTTATTTTTCAGGAGGAAGGATATGTCCAAAGAAAAGGAGAACATACCGGCCGGGGCTGATCGGGACCAGAGTACATTGACAGAGGGCTGCTCATTTATTGAGACAGATAAGGATAGTCTGACGCTGACCTGTGCGGATGGACACGAGGTGCGGTGCAGCATTGTCAGAATTTTTCAGATGCCTGGCGCGCAGTATATCGTGCTGATACCGGAGGATGGGAGCACAAAGGGAAAGGCTTACCTTTATCACTTTGCGCTGGATGCAGACGGTGCGCCGCTGGTTACAGAAATCGAGAGCGATGCGGAATATGAAAGGGCCTCTGCTGTCTTTCAGGCTATGACAAATGACATAGATTTTTCGGAGGAAGAGTCATGAAAATCAGAGTAAAAAAATTATCAGAAACAGCAAAAATGCCTGTCCGGGGCAGCAAAAGCGCCGCAGGCTATGATCTCTGTGCTGATCTTGAAAAACCGGCAGTCATCGCGCCACACACTACTGTCATGGTAAATACAGGGCTGTCCATGGAAATACCGGAGGGGTATTTTGGCGCAGTTTTTGCGAGAAGTGGTCTTGCGGCAAAGGAATCTCTCCGCCCGGCGAATTGTGTCGGTGTTGTCGATTCGGATTACCGTGGCCCGTTTATGATCGCGGTACATAATGACGGTGAGACACCCCGCGTTGTGACGCCGGGCGAACGGATTGCGCAGCTTGTCATCATTCCTTATCTTGCGGCGGATTTCGAGGAGACGGATGCGCTCACGGAAACAGACAGAGGCGAGGGAGGATTTGGAAGTACAGGCAAGAATTAAAACGTCAGAGAATGTGAAATACTGTGAGGAACACAGGAAGAAACTAAGCAAGAAAGCTGCCACTTTCCGAAACGGACCGGTGTGGCAGCTTTTTTATCATACTCTTTTATGATGAAAAATTGATTAAGATTTAATGCTGGAAGGTTCCCTTCACATCACACCAGTGGGCATCAGCATAGTCCAGAAGCTTCTGGGCCTGCTCCAGAGACATCTCCGGATAATAGAACATCACGCTGGAGGAACCATACTTCTGTACAATCCGGTCGCAGTTTCTGATCCAGTCTTCCAGATTGCCGCTGTATACCTTGATCCAGAGGGATTTTCCGGCGGCGATGACCTTGTCGTAGATCTTGTCCCACTCTTCACAGGTGCCGTCAGGACCGGTATCTCCCGGTGTCCACTGCAGAGCGTTGATGCCGGGTATCTCCATGAGATGGTCCAGATGACGGATGGCACCCGGGCCGTCCAGATGGTACATAGCATAATCGAGTTTCTCGGTCTGCTCTTTCAGCGAATCAAAGACAAAATCATCGAAGAAATCGGTAGACATCATGGCAGAGGCATCGCACTGAAGCTTGGCCATTCTGCCCGGTGCCCAGATCTGGAAGCAGGAGTAGGAATTTCCGCCATCTTTTCCCTTCACAAGATCATAGAAGCGGTCAAAAAATGAGAAGTAAGCCTTTGTCACCTGTTTCACCCGTTCCTCAATGGCATCCGGGTCTTCGATCATATCCATCATCAGGGTCTGTGCCCCGCGGAGAGACGACAGAACATCGACATTTTCCATAAGATCAGGCATATCCAGGCAGAAATCCTCGCCTGCATATTTCCGGCATCCCTCTATGACTTCAAGATGTTTTTTGAACCATTTGTTTTCCGGGTCAAACTTCAACTCTGGAACATCGTCCCAGTCACTGTCTTCGTCAATGCAGGGCTTGAACCAGACTGTATCCTCCTTGAAGCCGATATCCGATCCGAGATAGGCTGCAGTGGAGCCGGGGCCAAAGTTGGTCTCCAGGTTCGGAAATGCCTCCGCGAGAAACAGGTGCTTTTTGCAGAAATCGCGGTAGCGCAGGACCATCCGCTCAGGGTTCATGTATTTATCATCCATGTCCTTCCACTTCAGATCTTCCGGAAGATCATAGTAAAGCCCCTGGCAGAACACCTGGTCCATACCGCCTTCGTGAGGCTGTCCATCGGACAGTGATTCGATTTCGGGCTTTCTGGCTACCACGTGCATCAGCGGTCTTCCGGTGTTGCTCTGGTGCCACCAGCCGTCAAATTTTTTCTTTGTTTCCTCCCAATTCTCTTTATACAGCATGTTACCCTCCTTGGTGTTATTATACAGCTTTTACGATATATGGGTGCTTACCGTTAATTCCTCTCCGGTGTAGCACACGGTTTCTTCTGCATGCTTGGTGCCTGCCTGTATCAGGCGGATATTTCTCCCCGCCAGACCGGAATCAAAGCGATGAGTAGATGCTCCTATTTTCAGCGTTTGGTCTGTCTCGTTCCAGGTAACTGGAATCTGATTGAACAGGCCGGTTTCATAACCGTAACCGTCCCCCTCATCCTCATAATAGAGGATCCGGTGTGTATTGGCCGTGCAGGAAGCGGCATCCTGCGTATCTTTTTGCCGGGCTGCACCTGCTCCTTCAGGCACCGGCTTCTGCGGCTGAGACGGATAGAGATGAAGCTCAAAGGGCGTTTCCGGAACCTCCTCCGCATAGGTGGTACCGGCTTCCATCGGCAGGATGCTTCCAGCCCTGACAAAGACAGGGATGTGGTCTATATTTACATCCATCTGGAGCGTCTGACCACCCTCATACCATACATCGGTATAAAAATCATACCAGCCACAGCCCTCTGGAAGGTAGACAGTCCAGGTTTTCGCTCTGTCGGGGATGCTTCCGTTCGGCCCATAATACATGGGATCGGTCACCGGAAATACCAGAAGGCTGTCCCCGAACATATACGCATTGTCAATAGCACAGGCCCTCAGGTCATCCGGAAAATCAAACAGAAGGCTCCTGACCATGGTGCTGTTCTGCTGTACCACCTGTCCTGCCATGGAATAAATATACGGGATCAGACGGTAGCGGTTGCGGATCGCATTCGCCAGCGCATCGTAAAACATCTCTCCCGGTTTCCCGAAGTTCCAGATCTCGCGGGGGACATCGGTACCGTGAGAACGGAACATCGGAAGAAAGGCGCCAAACTGGAACCATCGCACATAGAGCTCACGGTAGCCGGGATCGTCAAGACCCTTTTCAAAATCTCCGTGCCAGAACCATTTCATCGACGGATCATTGTTGCACTCACAGCCACGCTGCTGCCAGTTTTTGTGGAATACAAAGAATCCACCGATGTCAAAGGTCCAGTAGGGCATACCGCTCATGGCCATATTGAGGGCTTCACGGACCTGCTTTTTCAGCACATCCCACCTTGCGGAAACATCACCGGACCACAGTACGGTTCCGTACTGCTGGCTGCCGGCATAACCGGAACGGGTGAGGTTCAGCACCCGCTTGCCTGGGGCTTCCTTTCTCTGATTTTCGAAAATTCCCTTTGCATGTGCAACCGCATAGAGGTTTGCCCGGGACGCACCGAGGAATTTCTTGTGCTCTTTTCCGACCAGGAGAAAACGCTCCCAGGGTTCTCTCTCGTATTCCCCATTCCAGTCCGGTCCGGAAAATGGCTCCGTAGAATCACACCACCAGGCATCAAAACCGCCGGAGAACAGCTCCCGGTCACACTGCTTCCAGTAGAGCTCCCGTGCCTTTTCATCAAATGCGTCATATGTGGCCAGGTCATTGAGCAGAAAACCGGCGTCTGACATCTCCTGATAGTCCTTTGTGCCGTAATTCATGTTCGGCCACACAGAAACCATGGCATGTACATGGAGACGGTGCAGTTTATCGGTGGCCGCTTTTATGTCCGGATAACGCTTTTTGTCCAGAATCTTGCAGCCCCAGTCGTCTGCCGGCCATGTCTTCCAGTCCTGTACCACACAGTCGAGTCCAATACCGAGTTCCCGGTACCTTTCTGCGACCTGAATAAGCTCTTCTTGAGAAGAATATTTTTCCCTGGACTGGACATATCCAAATGCCCATTTCGGCAGCATGGCTGCGCGTCCTGTAAGACGCCGGAATCCATCAATCAGATCGTCCATATTATTTCCGGCAATGAAGTAGTAGTCCATCTGCTCGACAGTATCTGCATACAGATAGGAGCCCCGCTCATCGTCGTTGAAGGTCATAAGGCTTCCACAGTCCGCCAGGATAGCATATCCCTGATCCGACACAAGAAAAGGAACGGGAATACGCATGTTATGCTGGTAGAGATACTGGGTATGACCGCGATAATTGTAGATACCCTCTTCGCCCTGCCCCAGGCCGTGGATCTGTTCTCCACGCTTCCACTGGAAAGAGAGCTTCGCGTGATAGGCTTTGTGGTCCTCAGCCTCGCGGAGATTTTCGACAAAATTCCGCTCACCATCTACCGTTTTCACCCGACGGATGATCGGCTTCTCATCACCGGTGGTATATTTCATGACGGTTGTCTCTGTCAGTTCTTTTTCGCCCTCCTCCAGAAGAATAAACCCATCCTCTCTGCGCGACCACACAAATCTGCAGTCAGATTTCCCGATCCAGAGGGTCAGGAAGGAGGTGGATACAGAGAGCGCATTATCCAGCTCCTTGACAGTGATGGGCTCCGGCTGACTGCTGTGATGTACGTGAATCGGTGAGTATACATCAGGCACATCTCTGCGTGTATAAATACAGCGTATGATGCGGCTGGTCTCTGCTGCGATGATGAGCAGACCTTCATCCGTCCGGATCTCAAGCTGACTGTCGCTGATTTTCTGAAAATTTTTTATCTGCATAGCTTCCTCTTTTGCATGCTTACTCGATAAACCCTTTCGGGGACTGTTTTTATTCATGTTACCATTCCGGTATGCATATCGCCATGCATCCATTTGTCACTTTTCTGTGCTTTTTTTACTGCATAAGCTCTTCGAAAGCCCAGACGGTCACGACACGCGCGAAGCGTGTGAAAGGGACCGTCTGGGTTTTCGAAGGCAACAGGTATGAGCACGGGGCACGCGAAGCGGGACGAAAAGTGCGAATACCTGTAGGATTGCGGAAGTTGCGGAGCAACGAAGCAATCCGCAGCTTATGCAGTAAATATGTGGAAAGCCCAGACGGTCACGACACGCGCGAAGCAATCCGCAGCTTATGCAGTAATTATATCGAAAATACGGACAGGCAGGAATTTCATAGACCTGTCGTCATTCGCAAACCGGCTGTAACAAAGATTTATCCTCAGGTTGTGAAGCTGCGGAACTCCTCAGGCGCTTCGCGCCTTCGTCAAACAGTCCTCGCCTTGTACTTTATTGAAAGTGTGCGGATAAATCTTTGAACAGCCGGTAATGCTCTGACAAATGGTCTGTGAAATTCCTGCCTGTCCTTGTGCTGATCCGCGAAAAAATACCACGCTATGCACAAATCTGTGCATAGCGTGGTACTAATACTGGCAGAGCCATAAGTTATTCGTTGATTGCTTTTGCGTCCTTCGGGCAGTCTTTGATGGAGAAACTCAGTCTTCCCATGCGGTCCTTGCCCAGGCAGATGACTTTTACAACAT
>JAJGAH010000103.1 GCA_020844525.1 Eubacterium sp. | reverse complement strand
TGTCAGGGTGTTGTCTATCACCGCATTGCCGATTCCGTCCAGCAGAATGAAGCGGATTTTCCCCTCTTCCATCTTTTTGTCAGACTTGGTAGCGCGGACAATATCCCTGGCGGTAAGGCCCTGTACCAAGGTGGGAATGTGGAATTCCCTGTGCAGATGGACGATCCACTGATAGTCCGCTTCTGAAATCATGCCCTTCTTCCAGGAGAGCCAGGCGGCACCGACCGACCCGATTCCTACGCACTGCCCATGCAGGAGCGCAAAGTGCTTTTCCTTTTCAATGGCATGTCCGAGTGTGTGTCCGAAGTTCAATATTGCACGAATCCCTCTGTCTGTGGGATCCTCCTCCACAACAGATGCCTTTACCTTGCAGCAGGCGCGAATAACATAGGCAAGTGATTCGGAATCGCGATCATGAAGGGATTCTGTATGCGCATCAATCCATTCCAGAAGTGCCCTGTCGCGTATGGCGCCGGTTTTCAGGACCTCTCCCATCCCGGATGCAAACTGATCATCCGGAAGTGTCTTCAGGGTTTCGGTATTCATGTATACAAGACGTGGCTGCAGAAAAGCGCCGACCATATTCTTGTACTGTTCAAAATCCACGCCGGTTTTTCCTCCGACGCTGCTGTCTACCTGTGCAAGCAGCGTGGTGGGAATCTGAATAAAATCAATGCCGCGCAGATAGGTTGCAGCCGTAAAGCCGGTGAGATCGCCGGTCACACCGCCGCCCAGAGCCGCAAGCAGATCGTTGCGCTCAAATCTGTGGCTGATCAGAAAGCGGTACAGATCTGAAACCGTATCCAGGCACTTGTGCTCCTCTCCTGCAGGAAACACGTATGTCTCCACATCCACGCCAAGTGGCCGGAGTGCCTGGGCAGTCTGTTCTGCATAGAGTGGCGCAACATTGCTGTCGGACACAAGGCAGATCTTTTTCGCCCGGAAACCACGGATCCTGCGGATTTCATCAGACAGCGTCCGAAAGCTGTTTTCCCAGACAATCGGGTAGGAAAATTCAAGACCTGTATGCTTTCGTTCAACAATAAGTGATTCCATAAAGATCTCCTTCTGTATTTAATAGAAAAGATTTAAAAGAAAAGCACCAGTAAGAATCGCTTCTAACTGATGCTTTATGATTTTGATACTTTCTGACCCTCTCTGATGAGATCTGATTCTATGAGTAAATCATGCACGATCAGTCAAACAATCAGAATGCGGTGCGCATGGTTGGCATAGCCCCGTTCAGGAGGTCCTGAATATCACCGGAAATTTCCACAGAGGACGGTGTAAGAATGAAGATATAGCTCGAAACCTTCTGAAGTCCGCCGCCAATTGCATAGCAGGAACCGGATGAAAAATCGATAATCCGCTGAGCCAGCTCTACATCAAGACCCTCAAGATTCAGCACGACAGTACATCCGGAAAGAAGTGTATCAGCGATTTCACGGTAATCCTCGACCTTTGCCGGCTTAATGACACAAACCTCCATATTGCTGTGAGCGGCTGAAGCGCCGGCACGACGCATTGGAGTAACTTTCTGGGACTGCGCCGCCGGTCGGGTCTGAACCTTGGAAGGACTGCTGTATCTGGCCGCCGGTTCCGGCTGTGTTCTGCGAACCGGCTCTTCCGGCTCCTCTTCTTTCCGCACTTTTACCGTCTTATGACTGCCAAAGCGTTTTCTCTTTGGTGCCTCGGAGATTTCCTCCGGTTCATCATCATAATCATCATCGTCGTCGAAAAATGCATCATCGTCATCGTCATAATCATCGTTTAAACGAACGGCATCCAGGAACTTATCAAAAAATCCCATATTGTTATACTCTCCTAACAAAAAAATTCGTCGTGATTCTCTGTCTGCAGGGCAGAACACCAAATATTAAACACTTATATAAAAGAACACATGGAAAACGATTCTTAATCTGTCTTCTGCCGGCTGTAATCACGGGCTCCGAAAATGGCAGTGCCTACACGAACAATGGTTGCTCCCTCTTCAACGGCGATCTGGTAGTCATTTGTCATACCCATACTCAGAGTCTTCATTTCAACATTCTCATTATCTGTGTTTTCCATATCTATGTCAACACTTAATTGTCTCAATTTGCGGAAGACAGGACGGTTGTCCTCTGGATTTTTCACAAAGGGAGCACTGGTCATCAGCCCACTAACAAGCACGTGCGGCAGATTTTCTGCGATCTGGCGGACCAGAGCAGGGGCTTCTTCGCAGGATACACCAAACTTTGTATCCTCTCCGGCAACGTTTACCTCAATCAGAATCGGTATGCTGCGATTGTTCTTTACAGCTTCCTTTTCAATGGTCTCTGCAAGCTCAAAGCTGTCAACAGCATGAATCATTGTGATATAACCGGCAATATATTTCACCTTGTTCCTCTGCAGATGTCCGATCATATGCCAGCGGATATCCAGCGGAAGATCCTCATGCTTCCTGCGGAGCTCCTGGATGTAATTCTCTCCAAAATCACGTACGCCGGCATTGTAGAGCTCTGTAATATTCTCTTCCGGTTTCGTCTTGCTGACCGCAACCAGGGTGACCTCCTTCGGATCACGTCCTGCACGCGCACAGGCTTCACTGATTTTTTCCTGAACTGATTTGTAGTTATCTAATAACATATGAAACACCTCTTGTTGTTTATGTTGTCTGTTTAGCGTAAAATTTCTGACTCATTTACACTCGAGCCGTCCCGGACGATGTAGTCATACTGTGAGATCCCGTAGGTGGTTCCCTCCTGTACCAGGCAGTATTCATCATTCTGCTCCATGATATCTATTTTGCGGAACTGCGCGTAACCGCGGTTGGTGCAGTAAACGCCCTCCAGACTGGCAACGGCCTGTATGGTATAGGTGTCACTTGAATCCGGCTTGATAATGACGTCTTCTGGGCTGAAATCGGCTTCATCCACATAATAGACTTCCTGGCCGGCATCATTGGTGGTATCTTCATAGATATCTGTCTCGACAAATTCAGTAGTGGTACTCCCGTCTTTACTGGTCTTCTGCCGCATGAATCCTTCGCTTCCGTCCTCTCCTCCTGTAGTGAGGTAATCAGCCGGAATCGTATAGAATTCCTTTGTGACAATAGAGGAAAGAGGAATTTTCAGACCGGTATCCGTATTTGTCACAAGTTCGATATCCAGAAAGCGGTCATCTGCGAACCGTACCAGACCACTGTACAATGTCACCTCTGCATAATGGGTACCATCTTTGTCAAAGAAGGAAAGGTCACCCGTTTCCGAAGTGCCGTCCTTGCTGAACCGGACACGGACTGTTGTCTTGCCCTCAAGAGCGGAATACTGTCTGTCTGTCAGCGGGAAAACCAGATACCAGGTATCATCGGTCGCAATCCGGAATACAGGGTCTCCTTCAGATACCTTTTCACTGGTGCGCAGTTCTGTACTCTGATATGCCTTGCTGTTAAAATCATCTGCGGTAACATCCGCAGGTGTCAGGGATTCATAGCCATCTGTAGTATAGGTGATAATTCCATCAGAAGTGGCCTGGCAGGCTGTGCCGCTGATCGTGGATGGATCGCTGTTATTTATCACTGCGGTATTCAGGGAATACTGAAGATTATAGACCGAACTGAAATGGTTCGCATCATAAGAGCCGGCAAACTGTGATGCCATCTGCCGGACCTTGCTGATATCAGAATCCGCCAGTGTCTGTGCGGCACCCGTATCCGGACTGTCGCTGATGCTGCAGACGATGTCGTTTTTGGATGCTTTCGCACTGTCCTGAACATAATAATTTACATATCCCCCTGCAGAGGCGTCTGCCACAGTCTCTGTACGCAGAGCAAGTGCAGTATAGGAATCATTGTTTGACAGGGTCCCGGAAGTGACCATATAGGAAGATATATGCCTGCTTGTCGCATAAATGAAGATCGTGATAATCAGATACAGAAAAAGAGCTCCGAAGATTACCGTTCCGATATTGAAATTTATGCCGCGCTTTTTTTTCTCTTCTTGTGCCACGACAACCTCCTGCTTTCGCTTTGACTTCTTATTCTAGCATCTTCAAAAATGATTTACAAGTAAAAGAGACCTCCGATGATTGTGACAAGTAAAAGAGGCTTCCGCCGATTGTGACCGGAATAATCCGGATACACAAGTCATGCGAAAGCCTCTGCCATGTAATCAGTACATTTAATTTACAGAGCGAGGAGGATCTTTTCCTGCATATCTGCGCTCAGCTCTTCCTTGTCCATAGACATGCTGATAATGAAATCTACATTGAACATCTTGCTGATCTGTTCGAGCTGTTCAATACAGTCATCAACCTTATCCAGATGATCTTCCAGCTTTGTGAGCTTCAGGAAGCCATCGAGATACATCTGCTCAATGTCTCTGTTCTGAGAAATGATTCCGCAGATAAAACCGACAAATTCATCGTAGTCTTTTAAAGGGTAAACCGATACATCGATCAGACGGATTTTATTGTTGAGCTCCAGCATATGCTTTGCGCTTTTATCCAGATACACAATATCTCCGTTGGCTGATTTTACCGCTGTATTTACCTTATCCAGAATGTATTTGGTTTTTCCTTTTCCCTTTTTGCCTACTATTAATTGAACCATGGCAGATTCCTCCTTGAACGGTAACGTTATGTAATTCCCGGGTGTAGCATGATCCGAACAGCTCTGGTTAAATTTCCAGTCTGACGAACGATTTAATTGTCTTTTTAGCTAAAATCGTTTCGGATTGATGGTTTAATTATAGTATATTTACACAAAAAAGGCAAGCTACTTTCCGGATTTTCTGACTTATATCAGGCATACAGGCGTGTTATGAAATCTCTGTCAGCTGTTATTCTTCTGTACCGCATTCTTCTTCATGGCATTATTTTGAAGTACCCGCGGATGATACAGATTGTACAGAATCTGTTCCGGATACAGAGGTGACACTCTCTGTGGAACCGGCTTCCGTGGATCTGGCAGCGCTGTCTGAAGAAGAGACAGTACTGCCAGCTTTACTGCTGTCCTGATTGGCCAGATTGAGCAGCTTGCTCATATCTCCATAAAGGGTATCCTTTGTATCCGCACCGGTGACAATGGCAATAAAAGGTACGCTATAGCTGTTCTGAACAACGAGTGCAAGGCAGGACCCCGCTTCATCGGTCGTTCCGGTTTTGCTGGCCAGAATCTGAATATCTGCCGGCAGAGAATAGGTTCCGTCCAGATATTCATCCGTGGTGGTTGAGATAAAGGTACTGTCTCCTTCTGTCCCAGTCACAGTAGTCTGAAACTGTGACTGGGACGCAATTTTGGAAAAATCCGGATAGTCCTGATAGACACGGTTCAGCATCAGATAGATATCATAGGGCGTTGTATAGTGCTGATCGTCATGAAGTCCGGAGGGATTCATAAAGTGTGTGCCCGTCATACCGATTTTCTGTGCTTCCTGGTTCATCATATCTACAAAGGAATCTACACTTCCGCCAACCGTCCGGGCAATCGCCATGGCTGCATCGTTTGCAGAATATACAAGAAGCAGGTTCAGCAGGTCATTCAGGGTAACTGTATCGCCGACATCCAGCTGGCTGGTCTGCGCATCCTCCCCAAGGCTGAAATCGTCATCGGTCATGGTGACCTTCTGTGTGAGGTTGGCATTGCTTTCCAGGGTGACCAGCGCAGTCATGATTTTTGTAAGACTGGCAGGGTATATTTTGTCATAAATTCCACTTGCATACAGGCAGGAATGGTCCTCTATATTAAAAAGCAGTGCCCGCTCATCAGATTCAGAAAGAGAAAGGCTGTCTGTACCCTCCTCAGATCCGGAGCACACAATGCCCTCTGATTCAGTATACGTGGACGTGCTCTGCAGGGCAAAGCCGGACAGGTCCTCTGTCCCGTTTACGGCTGCGAGATTGTACGCCTGGGAGGTGTCCAGACGGGTTCTTGAAACGTAGACAAGCCGGATCAGAACCACAACGAGAACAATAATCACGGCAATGACTACGGCTGCAATCCGGCGGAGCAGAATCTGCCTTCTGCGGCGCGTATTCTTTTTCCTGCGTCTCTCAGGATGACTTTTTTTCGAATGCGTTTCCGGTGTATTCGGGTTTGAAGGTTTCCCCTGTATAGACATATTTGCCTCCGTAATTGAAATACTTCTTGCGCTGCAGCGAGATGTTCATGACGATACCCATGCCAATGTAAAGGCTGACCAGTGAGGTAAGGCCGTAGCTCACAAAGGGAAGCGGGGTTCCGGTATTTGGCAGAAGACCAGTGGCAACACAGATGTTGATGAAGCTCTGTATGGAGATCAGACTGCCCATACCGTAACAGACCAGGGTGCCGGAAAGGTCCTTGGCCTCCTTTCCCGCCTTAAAGCACAGCAGGATAATCAGAAACAGAAGAAGGATGATAAAGGCACTGCCTGCAAATCCAAGCTCCTCTCCTGCCACCGCAAAAATGAAATCGTTCTGGATTTCAGAAATAAAGTTTCCGCTGTTGGCTGAAAGATCCGTGTTATTCAGTCCCTTTCCGGTGAGCTGACCAGAGCCGATAGCCATGATCGAATTCTGCTGCTGCATTTTTGAATCGGAATATTCCTCACTATCCTCTGAGCTGAGGAAGGTCATGATCCGGTTCTTCTGGTAGTCATCAACAATGTGCAGATCTGTTTTCACGATTAGAAAAAGCAGAACCAATGCGATGGGAACGATCACCGCCAGCATAATACCGATTTTACGGTAGCTCAGGCCGGCTCCGAAATACATCAGGGCAAAAACAATAGACATCGTGATCGTGTTCTTCAGGTCCGGCTGACTCAGAATCAGAAAAAGCGGGAAAGCAAGAAGAATCAGTGCCCGGAAAATGGTCTTCCAGCTGTTCAGGTCCTTTTCATGGTGCATAAAGTACATTGCAAAAAACAGGATGAGCAGAATTTTGCACAGCTCTGTGGGCTGAAACTGAAAACCGCCGATATTGATCCAGCGCGCAGCACCAAGCGCAGTTTTGCCAAAGAGCCGGACGAGAACCAGAAGCATGATACTGATCAGGTAAATGACCCAGTAGAAATGAAGAATCCAGCTGTAATCAATCAGCGAGAGCATCACCATCAGGATAAAGCCGAGAATGACACCCATCAGCTGCCTGCTCTGGAGGGATGAATCCGCAGATCCCACCAGGATGACACCAATTGCACTGATGAGAATCAGGAGAAACATCAATGGAAAATTGTAATCTTTGAGTTTGTAAAGCTTTAGCATAAAAACGCCTGTCCCCTATCGTCTGTAAAACCGCGGACTGGTGACCCGCAGCAGTTTCTGTTCTGATGGACCTTCGGAACATCAGTCAGCTACAATCTTCTTTGTGACAGAATCTGTGTTGGCGTGTCCCAGAATAATATTGTCTTCAGAATCGAGGTTGAAGTAATATCTGAGCGCATCTCTTGCTACCAGACTGGCATTTGTGGAACCGTAACCATTGGCAATGCGGACGGCGAAGGCAACATCCCCGTAGGAAGTGCTGTCTGCTGCCCCGCTGGTGAAGCCGATGACAAGACCGTGGTCTGCGCGAAGCATGGATTCCTGTGCTGTACCGGTCTTTGCGTATACGGTAATCGTATCCGAAAAACCGGGCCACACAACGGTATCGTTTGATACAACGCCCTGCATACCGGAGTAGATCTCATTCCATGTATCGGCACTGATGTTATCAGCTGTGCTCAGTGTTTTTGCCTGGTTTTCTGTCAGGGTATTGCCATCCGTATCTGTGGTCTTGTCCAGCAATGTCAGGTCTCTGCACACGCCGCGGCTTGCAATGGTGGCTGCATAACGTGCCAGCTGTGTCGTGGTGTACTGATGT
>JAJGAH010000102.1 GCA_020844525.1 Eubacterium sp. | reverse complement strand
GTCTGTCCGGATGGTAAACGCCTCCATACAGTAGTGCCTGCCTGGCCTGAGACAGGAGAACGGGCGCCTGTGTGAGGGACGGCAGAGCAAGGCTGAAGCCGGCACAGATCGGATTATTTTCTGTCAGTGTTTGAAGAAAAGCCATAAAATTGTCATCCTGATCGAGCTCTCTTGCTGCAAGCAGGCTTAATGTATCTCCATGGCGTATCAATGCATAATTCAGGGACTGGGACTGGATAGTACCGGAAAGCAGGTTGATGGCAGCAGTGCTATCTCCTTCATCCGCGTACTGAATGATGCAGAGCTGATAGGTATCTTCAGCCTTCCATCCGAAGTAGCGCAGCTGCAGATTCAGATCTGCCTCATTGCATGTACGGCCGAGCAGCAGATTTGCAAAAACCTGTCCGCCTGAATGCCGGGACTGTCTGCCGGATCCCAGTGCAGGGGCAAGCTTGCTGTCAAGCTTTTGCAAAAGCTGAAAATCCCCGGTATTCAGCGTGCGCAGCTTTTCCAGAAGTGTCAGCCTTCCGTATGTGAGACCGTCAAACATCAGATTGTAGGAAGCACCGCCATATAGCATTTTCCGGTCCGGGCGCAGATGATAGACCTGACAGCCAGAATGTGTAAAATCAATGTGTGTATTCTGATATGCAATATTGCGAAGACTGTTCAGTGAGGAATAGCCATAGGTTTTCATATAAGCCCATTCCTCATCCATTGTACCGATTTCCGGATTGCTGCTCATGCCAAGGATATGATAATTCGCATCCATCAGAATCAGTGGATTGTCAAAGAACAGGAAGCAGGAATCAACCAGCTTCTGGTACTGCTCGTGTATGATATACTGATCTGCCTGTTCCTCCCAGTCAGAAAAATAATCAAAAATACCCTGAATGGTTTCAAAGGCTTCTTTCAGATCAATCCCGTACAGATAAATCTTGTCGCCCTCTCCATCACAGACAATATGATCTTTTTCCTCGTATACATGCACACAATTTGTCGCATAAGCAAGACGTGCGCTGTTAAGCACGGCGGGTGCGTCCCAGCGGATTGCTGTCTGGATATCCAGGAGAGGCGATAAACGGTTCGCCAGCATCCACATACTAAGTTTCATAAATTATACCGGCAGCTGTTCCATATCCCTTTCAGGACATGAAAAAGCTGCATTACCTCCTTATGTCTGGCGAAGAGAAAATACTGTTTGTTATTAAAACATAAATGTGAATATTTCTCTTCTATCGTTCTTTCACGTGTATTATCTCCATTATACACGTATGCACGAGTGAAAAATATACACGAGTGAAAAACGATGGCCAGACATGGAAATGGCAGTCCGGGTAAGTCTAAAGCCTCTCTGCACCCTCTTTTGCCAGTGCAGACCGTTCGCATTCCTCCTCATTGAAGGAGACCTGCCAGGCCAGAGGACTGCCCTTCATTTTCTCTGAGGCGTAGGACAGCCCGTTTGTCTTTTCGTCCAGATAGGGTCTGTCAATCTGCTGCGGGTCGCCGAGCAGGATAATTTTTGTATCCTTGCCTGCCCTTGTAATGATTCCCTTTATCTGTCTCGGGGTCAGGTTCTGCGCCTCATCAATGATCATGTAGGTCTTTACAATGGAGCGTCCACGGATAAAATTCATTGCTTCAGTTTTGATCAGCCCTCTCTCAAAGATCTCCATGATTTTATCGTTGAGTTCGCCTTTATCCTTATACCGTTCTTCTTCATCAGAATCCAGAAGCTGCTCCAGATTATCATAGATCGGACGCATCAGAGGTGAGATTTTTTCTTCTTCCGTTCCGGGAAGAAAGCCGATTTCATCGTCAAACTGGCTGTTGGGACGGCAGATCAGGATTCTCCGGTATTCCCCGGAAGGATGGTTCAGAACCTTCTCCAGGCCGACCGCCAGGGCATAGAAGGTTTTGCTCGTGCCCGCAGCACCCTTTGCGATCACCAGTGGTGCTTTGGATGCCGGCTGCATCAGTCCTTCCTGGAAAAACTGCTGTCCTGCATTTCTTGGCTTGACACCGTATGGCGTCTCTTTCTGGAAATCCAGTTTCCGCACCATACCCCCGGATATTCTGCCAAGAAAGGTTTTCTTTACAGATACGTCGGAGTGCAGGATGACAAACTCATTCTCGTAAAACTCAGGCGTGATCTTTTCTCCGTTTTCATCTGTCTGGTAGAGTACGCCTACTGGGACACCCTGTTTTTTAAACTTTTTAAAATGCTCCTCATCTGTGAATACATCAATCCTTCCGGTATACTGATTTTCGGTTTCGCTAACCTGGTCCTTCTGGTAATCCTCCGCAGGGATGCCGATTGTCTGTGCCTTGATCCGCAGGAGAATGTCTTTTGTCACGAGGATAACCGGATGATCTGAAGCATCTGAGAGACCGACGCACACCTTCAGAATCCGGTTGTCTGATTTGTGCTCGGGCATATCCTCCGGAAGTGTGGCGTCAATACAATTTTTTTCGATCCTGATGGTGCCGCCGTATCCGTTTGGCACGCCCTCGATGATGTTGCCCTGCAGTCGGAGCGCTTCCAGCAACCGGATTGCCTTGCGCACATTTCTTCCTGTCTCTCCGTCATCCTTCTTATGAAGATCGAGCTCCTCCAGCACAACAAGCGGCAGAACGACCTCGTTGTTGTCGAAACAGTACAGGGATTCCGGGGACTGAATCAGGACATTTGTGTCGAGAACATAGGTTTTGATCATCTGTTTATCCTCCTTGTCATTCGGGTAACGGACGAAAAAAGGCAGAAGTAACAGCCTTTATGGTTGATGCTTCTGCCTCCTCTGATTCTTATTTGTTTCTTCTTTCCGTCCCATGACACGAGTATAAACGTATCCGGGTTAATTTCTCTCCCACAGACGTGTTAATTGTATCTGCCTTATTGGAATGATGATAAATATATTATTTCTCCGCACAAACCATGAACATTGGAATGGAATGATACCGGACCTGCTCCTGTTCATCATAAATCCGTTCATTGATGGAAGGCGCTATCACAATTCTTGGCATACCGAGACTGTTCAGTATTTTCCGGTCCCACTGCGGACGCTCAACATTTGAAAGAGGAAGCGTTCTGGCAATTTCTTCCATGCGGTCCTGTTCAAAGAGAATATCTCTCTGTACATGTTCGTAATATAGCGGAAACTGCTCTTTCAGATTCCTGCTGTCCTGTGCAGACTGTTCTGCCGCTTCCTGATCGAAAAGGTATTTATACCAGTTGGCGTCAAAGTAGATTATCCTTCCGCCCTTCTTCAGCACCCGCCGCCATTCTGCAAGGGCATGGATCGGATATTCAAGATTCCATGTGACATTCCTGTTTACGATCAGGTCAAAGCTCTCATCCGGAAAATCCAGCTTTTCACCTCTCTGGTGCAGAAAACGAACACTTGCACCATAAGCATCCGCGTTGTCCCGTGCACGGTCCAGCATTTCCGGTGTCACATCCACTGCAGTGACATCATATCCCCGGAGAGCCAGATTGATCGCAAAAAAGCCGGGACCGGTTCCAATGTCCAGTACTTTCATGAATGTACGTGCTGGTGCGTAATGCAGAATCAGCTTTGCCCATGCGTTCCGTTTCCAGCTGTTCAGCTCCTCTATGTTCAGGTCAGAATAACTATCTGATCTGTATTTCCAGTAATCCTCTATCTCTTCAATTGCAGTGCCGGTCTGAATGGCCGCTTCTGCCAGACTTTTACCCATCATCTGTTTTCTCCTGAACAAGTATTCAAAGTCCGGTTATAACCAGTCTTTGTTTTCGGTTTCATTGTATTCGTGAGATGCACCTCTGACAAGCCGGGTGGGGGGTTATGAATCTTGATTTTTTCACTATAAAAAGCAATTCATATGGAATATACACATGCTATAATCATTACAGCGTAACCAGTAACCTGACTGCATTCTGCACCACAATGTCTGGAGGGGGATAAACAGATGAAAAACAATCCAAGGTCTGACCGTATCAGTGTCATGGTAATAAAAATTGTATTTTTTTGGATGCTGCCTGTATTGCTTTTTCAGCTGGCAATTGTGACAGTACATGCAGAATATCAGGATGTTTCCAGCTTCTCCGACTACCATCGGGCGATTACATGGGCACAGGAAAAAGGAATCGTTTCTGACACATCCGTCAGAAGATTTGCTCCGGACCAGCTCTGCACAAGAGGTCAGTTCATTACCTTTCTCTGGCGTGCCATGGGTGCTCCAGGGACAGATGGAAAGAATCCATTTACAGATGTCAAAAAGGGATCTTATGATTATTACGCTGTGCTCTGGGCATCGGAAAACAAGATCGCACAGGGCCCGGATCATAAACATTTTGCACCGGAACGACCCTGTACCAGAGGCGAAACAGTGACCTATATGAGTCGTGCCATTCATGGATCTAAAAAGACAGGGTCAGGATCTGCATCGGTTTTCCGGGATGTTTCTCCTTCGGATGACTGCTATGATGCTGTTGGATGGGCAGTTGACCACAGGATTGCTGCCGGGACTTCATCAGCGGCCTTTTCCCCGGACAGGGTCTGCAGCAGGGCTGAAGTCATTTCGTTTTTGTATCGATATTTCTCGGTGAAGGGAAATGCAGGGACACGGGAAGCCCTTGTGGATGATTCTGATGCAGGCTCCAGCGGTCTGACTGCTGAATTAAAGGAGGTGAACCGCTGGCAGGCAGATGATTTATCATATTGTCAATACACACTGCAGCTGAACAACACATCCAATCAGAATCTGCAGGGCTGGAAGCTTCTGATAAACTTCGGAACGCCAATCGACCTTCAGGACAGCTGGAATGGAAGCTGTAAATCCGGGGATCCATTGTCCTCCTGTCTGCAGATCTCGAATGCGGATTATAATGGAACAGTCCCCGCGAAGGGAAGCGCAGGTGATATTGGTTTTATTCTTGCCTTCCGGCATACGATGCCGGATATTTCCGGTTCTTACACAGTTGATGGCAGTACCGGCTCCCTGAGCAGGATAAATGCATCTGATCCATCATCTGGCAGCCCGGATAATCGTGAAAACAGCAGTAGTAATAGTAGTGGAAATGCAGTTACCAGTGCAAATCCTTCTGCCACAGAGAAGGGAAGCCCGCTTGCCAGTCACGGTGCTCTTTCCGTCAGTGGCAGGGATATCATTGATCAGAACGGAAATAAATTTCAGCTCAAGGGTGTCAGCACCCACGGGCTTGCCTGGTATCCGGACTATGTCAATAAGAGTGCTTTTCAATACCTGCGGGACAACTGGGGTGCAAACCTGATCCGTCTTGCTATGTACACCGATGAAAATGGCGGTTACTGCAGCGGAGGCAATCAGGCTGACCTGGAGGCATTGATTGATAAAGGCGTGAAGGCCGCGACAGATCTCGGTATGTATGTGATCATTGACTGGCATGTGCTGAACGATCAGACACCGCTGCGCTATCAGAGTCAGGCCGAGAGTTTCTTTGAAAAGATGTCAGCCAGGTATAAAAATTTTGACAATGTGCTCTATGAAATTTGCAATGAACCAAATGGTGGTACAAGCTGGCAGGATGTGAAGAGCTACGCAGAGGATATTATTCCGAGAATCCGCAAAAATGACAAGGACGCACTGATTCTGGTTGGAACGCCCACATGGTCTCAGGACATCGACAAGGCAGCCGCAGATCCCCTGACCGGTGTGCAGAATGTACTCTATACCTTTCATTTCTATGCCGCGACGCATAAGGATGATCTGCGAAATAAACTGACCAATGCGCTAAACAGCGGCATGCCGGTATTTATCTCTGAGTTCAGCACCTGTGAGGCCTCCGGCAATGGAAATCTGGATTACAGCTCTGCGGACGCCTGGAAGAAGCTGATACGGGATTACAATCTCTCCTATGCAGGGTGGAGTCTTTCAAATAAAGCTGAGAGCTCAGCTATTCTGATCAGCAGCTGTACCAGTACAGACGGCGGATGGACAGACGCAGATCTTTCGGAAACCGGAAAATATCTGAAGGCAATGATACAGGGAAAATGATTCACAGAAGGTAAGTGGTCTGCATGATCAAAAGATTGAGCGTGGAGATGGAGAAGAATGAAGGAGTATAATATGGGAAAATTTGATCCTCTTCTGTATTTCATTACAGACAGCAGTAACTATACAGAGACAGAATTCATGAACCGCGTAGAACAGGCGCTGAAGGGCGGGGTCACCATGCTTCAGCTTCGTGAAAAGAACAGGACCACGCGGGAATATCTTGATCTGGCAGAAAAAGTGCATGTACTTGCCAGACGATATGAGGTTCCGCTGATCATTGATGACCGGGTGGATGTAGCCCTGGCTGTTGATGCGGAGGGTGTTCATGTGGGTGCGGATGATATGCCTGTCTCGATCGCCAGGAAGCTGATGGGCGCGGACAGGATTGTAGGTGCCACGGCAAAAACCGTCCCGCAGGCGAAGGAGGCCTTCGCCCAAGGGGCGGATTATCTCGGTGTCGGCGCAATATTTCCGACGACCACCCGTGTGAGAACCCGACTGACCTCTGTGGAGACACTGCGGGAGATCTGTGATGCTGTCCCGATACCGGTCAGTGCCATCGGCGGACTGAATCAGGATAATCTGGGCATCCTCTCTGGTGTCCCCATTTCCGGTATCTGTGTGGTCTCTGCCATTATGAATGCCGATGATCCGGAAAAGGAGGCATCTGTATTGAAGAAGGCAGCCGGCAGCATTATTTCCTCGTCCTCTCACGAATGATCCGGATGATCTGAATCACAAGCGTTGGAATGGCAGCCAGAATCAATATGGTCAGGAACTGGAACCCGGAAAGAGGAAGAACTGAGAACAGGCTTCTCCCGAAACCGGTGAAGAGCGCGAGCAGGACCAGTACGAAACCGATGGCAAACGCGCCAAGACTGTATGGATTTCTGCGGAATCCGAGCTTTATCAGGCTTTCAGTTCCACGACAGTTAAAGCCATGCAGCAGTCGTGCCAGCGTCAGCGTAGAGAATGCCATCGTGCATGCCATTTCCGCCGATATGGCTAGTCCCTGCAGATAGGCGGCAATCACAACGGCTGCGATCATTCCGCCCTGCAGGGCCATCCGGCGTACGAAGCACTTGTCCATCAGTCTGGCCTTCGGGTCCCGGGGCTTACGGCGAAGAATGGCCCCATGCTCCGGCTCCATACCGATGGCCAGCGCTGGAAGGGAATCTGTCACAAGGTTGATAAAGAGCAGCTGTACCGCCAGAAACGGAACTGGCATTCCTGCCAGAGAGGCAAAAATTACGGCGATGATCGCGGACAGATTGCCTGAGAGCAGGTACAGAACAGCATTGCGGATATTTTCGTAGACCGTTCTTCCATTGGCTACCGCCTGAATAATAGTGGCAAAATTGTCATCCGTCAGGATCATGGAAGCGGCATCCTTGGACACCTCCGTGCCGGTGATGCCCATCGCCACACCGATATCAGCCTGCTTCAGGGCAGGCGCATCGTTGACACCGTCTCCGGTCATGGAGACGATATGCCCCTTTTTCTGCCATGCCTTTACAATTCTGATCTTATTCTCAGGAGAAACCCGCGCGTACACGGATATTTTTTCAACCTTGTCTTCCAGTTCTTCCTCAGACATGGCATCCAGCTCCATCCCTGTCACTGCAAGATCTCCCTCATGGAAAATTCCGATTTTTCTGGCAATCGCCTGCGCAGTCACCTTGTGATCGCCGGTGATCATGACTGTCCGGATGCCGGCTTCAGCGGCTTTTCTGACCGCATCCGCAGATTCTTCTCTTGGCGGGTCCATTTCAGAGACCAGTCCGAGAAAGGTGAAATGATTTTCTGTTTCTAAAGTCAGCT
>JAJGAH010000101.1 GCA_020844525.1 Eubacterium sp. | reverse complement strand
GCGGCAGATCAACCAGTAGTAAGACATATCACCGAAGACCACAGGAATATTCCCAGCTTCTGCGTCAGGCATGAAATTGGAGATCGTGACCGGCTTGCCGAGGATGGTGTCATCTGTGCTTCTCCACAGATAGTTTCCATTTCCATCCTTTAAGGTGCGGAGCTTGAGTGCTGTCTTGTCATTCATAATGAAGCGGGCATTTGCTCGGTACTCCGGATCGAGGGAGAAGAACAGAGTGAGAACATCGTCATAGGAAAGTGCCTTGCTGGTAACCGCGACCTCTGCCCCTTTCTCCGGGTGAGTGATGCCGGTCGGCATCTTGGCCCCTGTCCCAGCGATAAAGGCCTGCTCCTCGGTCCTTCCGACCACCTTGGCAAAGCGCCCAATCAGGTAGTCGTTGAAGGGGAAGGTGGCATCCCTGACAAAATCCTCATCGAACTTTACAAAGGAGACCAGTTTGAAAGAACCCACAGGATTCTTCGTAAAGTCATTTGCACCGTCATAGATCGGAATGGTCTCTCCGGGCGCCACCCATGTGCCGAGGTCTTCCGTGTCTTTCTGGTAGATGGTGTAGTCGGTGCCGTAGGCAGGAATCACACTGGCGATCTGCCTCGGCAGGCTCTTCTTGGACAATTCCTTACTGAACTTGGTAAGATCAGTCGGCGGCAGTTCAAATGTGCCTGTCTCGGTGTCTCTTCCCACATTGAGAAGGGCCTCCAGTTCCCTGTTACCCCGGAGGGAGTTCCAGAAAGTCTTGTCGTACTCCGGAGAGCGTAAATCTGTAATCTTGTAGTTTTCCATAATCACTTACCTCTCTTTCTTCTGTCGCATTCCGGGCAGGCATACAGCCCGAGCTCATGAGAATTTCTGCATCTGCCGATCTGCTTTAATCTGTGTCCGCACTTCGGGCAGTAGATATCGTAGGCCAGAGCCATTTCGATGTTGTGAGGCTGCATAGCATGAAGGCGGTAGCGGCTGAGATACTTCTGGGACCTATCATCCTCTACCAGATCTTCCGAAAGATACAGGCTGAGCCGTTCCTGTGCACCACTCTCGGAAATATAAGTCGGTGCTGCATTGAGCATGCTGCGGTCGTTCTTGTTGTGAACCAGATCATAAATTCTAGACATAATTCGAACCCTCCTTTGGTTCATCTGCAGGCCGTGCAGGTGAAAAGCACGGTGCCTTTGTGTGCGTCCCGGTTTGCGGTAATCCGTTTCATAGGCCTTCCGCAGCTGGGACAGTGAATGGATGTGTTGCTGCTAATAGCAGATTTTCTGTTGCCGTATTTCAGGTGGTAGTATCCGGGGATAGCTTCCTCCAGATAACTGCCGGTCTCTGCGACGCCTGATTCCTTATTGGTAAAGAACATCGGTGCCGCCTCCTTCCCCTCGGTGTCACAGACGATGAGGGGATGGTATCTTGGTCCGTCAAACATCAGACCACCTCGAATCTGCCCTTACAGAAGGCAAGTGCTTCATCTAGGGTCTTGAAGAAGATGCAGGAATAACCGTACTCCATCTTCCATCTGGGGAAGCCGTCATCCTCCTTGCATTTGGAGATCACAACCGGCAGGCCATTGCGGCCGCGAAGCAGGCGCTCACAGTTGTACCTTCCCCGGTCAAAGTCATGCCTGTCCTTATTGGAAAGTGGCATATCGTCTCCGTAAAAAATATGGAACCTCATTTTGTTTCCTCCTTTCCTTCATCCGTCGCAAGCCGGTTCGTGTATTCAGCCAGCTGATCTACCAGCTTCGGAATTTCCTTTCTGGTCACATCGTGGAAAGTCCGGACGATTCGACAGTCGGGCTTCTCTGATCCATACCAGAGGTAGATCGTGGCTTTCTTGTTCTTCCTTGTTGTGTTCATGCCGCTGATCTCAACGTTGTAGCCATTCCCGAAATCCCGGTACAGGCACCATTCAAGATCAATCGGCTTGATCTCGTACTTGTCCCCACAGGCTTTCTGTAATGCCTTGAGGCCCGGATTGATTGATCCTATTTCCATAGAAAAATCCTCCTTGTAATAATCGTTCCTGGTGATGGCAGGTGATGATCTGGTGATGCTTCTAAAGCCCGACCGTCACCACAGAAATCCAGTAAAATCAATGGTTTCCGCCCTTCGGTGATGAAGGTGATGCTCTTTTCTGATTCATAATCACAATCCTTCCTTGTTTGTATCTATGTCTCCCCTGCCTACAAACAATTTTTGTTTTTGGCAAAGAAGTTTGTAAAACCGTCACCGTCATCACCAAAGCCTCGAAACCCGCATGATTACTGTGTTTCTGACTGGTGACGCCGTCACCCAAGGTGATGATGGTGATGCTTCTTTATAGCTAGACCAGGAAATCCGTGCCATAATCTCCGACATAGAGCTGCTTGCATTCCTCGTTCAGGGTGTAGTCCTTATAGCAGGCACCACACTTCTTATGGACCGTAAGATCCGCATAGGTGCTGCCCAGGTGCTCGGAAAGAATGTCCCGGAACTCCTTGGCGGTCTTGGCGTAGCCATTATTGTTGTCCTTACACCAGGCCCGGTAGACCCGATAAATCTTTGTGGTAGTACAGGTATCAGCCGGGGCAGCAGGATCTCGTCTGCACATGCACTCATTGAAGAAATTCATGACAGTGCTGTTTTCCTCCTGGTAGGCTTCCCGGGCATTAATGACTTCCTGTGGCTCCTGGTAGCGATAG
Organism: Eubacterium sp.; assembly: GCA_020844525.1. GTDB lineage: Bacteria > Bacillota > Clostridia > Lachnospirales > Lachnospiraceae > Bilifractor. Next base: position 5,249 of record JAJGAH010000101.1, on the reverse strand, counting down.
CCATCTGCGATGTAACGTTGGAGCGCTTTCACTGCCTTGTAGATGATGCCTGCCCGTTCCGCATAGAGGCGGCCCAGCAGCTTCTTGTCCTGCTTCTCTTTTGGTATCACATTCAGGCATTTCACAACGATGATCCGGTCATAGACCCACTTGCCATCGTCTCCGCCGAACTTCGGGAGCCGGTTCATACAGAACCAGAGATAACCCTTGTAGGTGAACTCGAATGGCTGTTGGCCCTTGAACTCAGCGAAGACGCTATCGCCGCCAGTGAGCTTTTTGAAAGTCTTTAACTCATCAACGGACAGGAAGCTCATATCGGAACTTCCTGCGAGCCTTGTGCCGTACAGGGCACCGGTACCGAACCTGGCCTCAATCTCCTTGAGGTCTATGCCGATGAAGTTACCCGGGCCGAGCATCCGCTCTACAAGGGCCTTGATCTGGGATTTCCCCGTGTCTCCCTTGCCGACCATGAACAGAGACTTCTTTCCCCGGAATCCCGGTATATTGGAAAGCACCGTGCCGATCCATTCATAAAGAAGGAACTGCACATCTTTCTTTCCATCCGTCAGGGTATCAAGGTAACGGTCAAACTCCGGTGTTTTGGATTCCTGCCCGATCCAGTCACAGGGGATCTGGATGGTGGAATAAACCTCCGGACTATGCGGCTCCAGAGTCAGCCTATCCTCTGTAATTCGAAGCAGGCCATTCTGAAAGTTGATGATGTCTTCATCCGCATTCAGCGCGCTTTCACTCACATAACAGAGGTCCGTCATGATGTGCTGGTAGGCACCACTTACATCACTCATCCGCACAATCTCCGGATCGTAGTCGGCAATGAACTGCTTGATTTCCCCGAGCATCATATCCTGCGAGTAGAGGAGATAGACGCCGTGCTTATAGACATACAGGCGGATTCCCTGCTTGCCGTTGTCCCGGACGAGGATGTAATGCATAGTTCTTCGCACGTGCTCTGCCAGTAACGGAATCGATACAACGGCTCCCTTTTCCGTAAACCTGATGAACTCCGGGTGATTCATGACCGACTTATGGAACTGGCCATGGCAGGCATCAATGCCACACTGGATCGTATCTGCCCGGTAGTCATCCCGTTCCCACTTTTCCCGGTAGAGAGCTGATTGGCGGAACAGCCGGTCGATGGCCTCCGGATCATTCCCTAACCGGAAGGCAAGCATGGCGCAGAGTGCCGCGTCTGCCTCCGACTGTGATCCATAATCAGAGAAGTCCCCCTGATCGAACAGCCTGATGAATTTATGACCGTTCTTCTGTTTCCGGAGGCTGCAGATCAGATCAAAGTCGGCTTTGTCCTCATCAGTCCCACCATCCCGTTTCTCACTGTAACGCTGTTTGGTAGTCCGCCGCATGTTCTTATCGAATGTGGTAAGAACTCCCTTGGTGCAGTCAGTAACCTCCAGATCCCGGATTACATTCCCTGAGTAGGTAGCGAACCGGTTTGTAAGGCCCCCGACGTAGATTTCCAGATCCAGCTTTGAGTTCTTTATATAGAACTCCCGCCTGATCTTGAGGCGGCCCTTCGGGTCCCGCTCCGTAGGCATCTGTCCGATATCAACCTTGCAGATGATGTGGATGCCCTTTCCCCGGACCGACCGCTCCGTGTAGCTTTCACACCGTGCGAGCATGGTCTTGACCAGAGGATCGTCCAGCGGCTTGTCATCGATGTCGATCAGGACATATCCTTCCGGAAGCACAAAACCAACTCCGGATAAGGCTTTCTCCTTTGCAGCTGCTGCAGCTTCCCGATATGTGACCCACTGGTCTGCATGATCCGGAGAGGTCCCGGTGGGCTTGCCCCGTGCCGAGTACGGCACCTTTGTCTTTTTTCCTTTTCGCATCTCAAAGTTCCAGCAGAACCAGATGCGCATGTTTTTCAACTTATCCAATTGGTTTTCTCCTCCCTGCTAGAAAGCATAAAATTCAACCGGATCATTCCTGCTGGGAGTGGATAGTCAGCCATTCCTTAAAGGCATCTACCGGAATCAGGATTCTGGTACCGATCCGGACAACCGGAAAGTCCTTCTCCTTTACAAGCGCATATGCTTTCGGAAGACTGATCCCAAGCTGGTCCGCCAGCTCATGTACGCTCATCGTTTCCTTATTCATCGTTCATCCTCCTTTCTGAAAATGGGTAAAGAAAGACCACTGTTGATCTATGTATGGATCAATTTCAGTGGTCGTTGTTTGTCGTATATTGGCTGTTGTTGTCGCTTTTTGTCTTTGCTTGTCTTATCATTCGGTTCACTGCGTGGTAGGGTGTCAGGTCCTTTACACCGCAGATGTTGGTGCGGTCTAATTTCTCTTCCTGATATTTCTTTCGTCGGTTTTCGCGCTGTTTCACGCGGTCAGTGTACTTTCTCACAGCAGAGCCTCCTTCCTTCGCATAGTATTATCCTCATGGTTCGGACCTTCTGTCGGTCCCAGACATCCGGGAATGGTACGTCCGTGTGCCTGTATATCTCATTTCATTTGAGATAACTGTATTATAGCTCAACTGAAATTAGATGTAAATAGGCTAAATAAATTAGATTGGATTGTAATTGCTTATTGATATTCCATTTCAGATGAGATATATTATGTAATAAGAACTGAAATGAGATGAGGTGACAATAAATGACAATCGGAGAGAAATTGAAAGAGGCAAGACTTGCCAAAGGATTAAAGCAGTCGGATGTCGCATCAAAGCTGGGTTGTGCAGCCACCTCCCTGACGAACTGGGAGAAGGGGAAAGTCAATCCTTCCTTAGAGGTTCTTTCCAGCCTGTGCCAGATTTATGAGATATCAGCGCTGTCCTTATTAAGTAAGAAATACAGATACGAGGACCTTGTGGCCATTGCCGACAAGCCTGTGCCTGACCGGAGTTACGAAGAGCAGGTGGCTCTGAACTTCTCTCAGCCGATCCTATCCAAACTGATCGCGGCGGATGCAGCAAGACGTGATGCCGAGACGAACGCAAGAACCGCTGCCTTCCTGCAGAACACAAATTTGTTGGAACGCTTCGGCGGCCAGATGGACAAGTCGGAGATTGATGCTGTGAGGAATGAGTACGATGCACACGGATCAGCCGATCAGGACATCTTGTTCGCCTTCCACAGTCTTAATAAAGAAGGGAAGCTCGCCTTCCTCTCTATGCTGAGTGGAATGATCTCCGACCAGGACAACCTGCAGCCGTTCAGCAGGATGGACGTAGCGAAAGAATACACATTGAAGAAGATCTCGGAAGAAAAGGACGCTCTTCGAAAGGAGTGATCCCCGGGGCGGGTCTGAATCTCTGTAGCCTAGCTACAGGAGACCGTCGCCCCCTCTCGTGTGCATTTTCGCGAAATTCCGAGGGTGGGGTGCTAATCGGGGAAAATTAGATTGTATTCCGCATATATATGGGCTTTTTCGTGTTGCGTATTACCAAGATACTTATCAAAAAAATAATAAAACTGTGTGTCTTCGGTGTTTTACAGGTAATTTCGTTGACAAACCGTATATATGGTATACAATTATTTTTCAAGCACAACAACACAGAAGGTTACCATGAGCGGGATTGTCAATCAGCATGAAGGAGGTAAAATCTTGAAGATTGTTTTCATTACACCTGCTTCCTCATTACGCAGAATTCCTGTATACAGATGGGGCGGAAAAATATATGGACAGTCTAATTCCATTACCGGTCCTCTAATTCTTGGCGGTATTCTGAAAAAAGCCGGCCATGATGTCTCCGTATATGAGGAACTCAATGCATCTGTTCCAATCAAAAAAATGCTGAAGGCAGATGACGTTGACGTCTTTTGCTTCTCTATCATGACGTCAAATGCGCCAAGAGCCTACGAGCTGGCTGATCTGATTCACCAGAAAACACATGCCCGCGTCCTTATGGGTGGGATGCATGCATCTGTCTGCACGCAGGAAGCCCTCTTGCACGCTGACCAAGTTATCATGGGAGAAGGGGAGAAAGTCATACTCAACGTCGTCGAAGGCCGCATTACGGACAGACTGGTCACGGGAATCCCGGTCTGCAACCTGGACGAGGTTCCATTTCCAGACTACAGTATCCTGAAGACACCGTGCGATGCCGCCAATGTCATCTCCAGCCGTGGATGCCCCTTCCGATGCACATTCTGTACGACCTCCCGTATGTTTGCTCCATACAGACAGCGAAGCGTCGATAATGTCATCGAAGAAATCCGAATGTATAAAAAGCTCGGATTTCAATACATGAACTTCGAGGATGATAACTTTACAGCCGATAAAGAGCGGGCAAAAGAAATCTGCCGCAGGATGATCGCAGAGAATCTGACCTTCAAGGAGACATTCTTCTTCGGACGGACTGATCTTGCCGATGATGATGAAATGCTTCAGCTTCTTCACGATGCGCATCTAACCCGGGTGCTCATCGGAATCGAGTCTCTGAATCAGAATGCCCTCAACAGTATTCACAAAGGACAGAATATCGAAAATATCAAACGAGCCGCTGCGGCCTGCAAGCGCCACAAGATCCGGATGATTGCAAGTATTGTGCTGGGACTTGACGATGACACACTCGAAGATATGAATAAAAGCATTGAATTTGCAAAATCTATAGATGCCTATCAGCTTCAGCCTGCAATCCTCACGCCTTATCCGGGAACCCCGGTATACGAAAACATGGTGGCGGAAGGTCGGATGATCTCCACAACCTGGGAAGACTTTGACATGATGAATGTGACCTTTGTTCCCAAGAATGAGACGCCCTGGGAGTTGCAGCAGGAATTCTATCATGCCGCAAAGTATTTTTATGACTTCCGTTCATGCCACCGGATTGGAGAACTGTTCGGACGCGAATATGGTTTCCGCCGCTTCGGCCTTGCCATCATGACCCGGCTTGGTTCATTTGGAGCAGGCATCGCTGCAAAGGTTGCTCCCTCGTCCGTCTATTATCGGCTGAAACACTTCGCGGATGGAAAAGAGCCTGGCACCAAGGCACTAGAATATCCGAAGGAGTTCTCCTTCCGTTTTGCCGACGCACCTGCCAGGTAACTGTGTTCTATCCTCTTATCATAATGTGTACTGTTGCAGGGGACATCAGTCATGGAAGCCTCCATCAGACACAGCTGTGTTTTCGAAGGTAGTGAGAAAATCATCATAGCGTTTCTAGTAGATCGAATAATTAATAGCTGATACATTATATTGCTTTTGCCTCATCCTCGGAAATTTCGTCTAAACGATATTTCCAGTGATAGACAATC
>JAJGAH010000100.1 GCA_020844525.1 Eubacterium sp. | reverse complement strand
TCAGCCCAGGTGTGGATCGGTGACCGTCTGCTCGGAGAGGGGAGTGGTCATTCCAAAAAAGCAGCGGAGCAGCAGGCAGCTTATCATGCCCTGACACAAATGTCCCGGACGGACAGCCAGAGCGAATGAGAAATGACCACACGTATCACAGATAAAGGGGAAGAAAGTATCCATGTATCTGAAATCAATTGAAATGCAGGGCTTCAAATCCTTTGCGCTACGGACCCGGCTTGAATTTCATAATGGTGTGACAGGCATTGTCGGTCCAAACGGCTCCGGCAAAAGCAATGTGGGAGATGCGGTGCGCTGGGTCCTCGGCGAACAGAGTGCCAAATCCCTCCGCGGCGGCAACATGCAGGATGTCATTTTTGCCGGTACTGAGAACCGGAAGCCTGTAGGCTTTGCAATGGTTGCCATCACGCTGGACAATGCAGACCGCAAGCTGAATTTTGACGCGGATGAAGTCACTGTCATGCGAAAGCTTTACCGCTCCGGTGAGAGTGAATATCAGCTGAACGGCCGTTCCTGCAGACTCCGCGACATCCATGAGCTGTTCTACGACACCGGTATCGGCAAGGAAGGGTACTCTATTATCGGGCAGGGCCAGGTAGAAAAAATCCTCAGTGGCAAGCCGGAGGACCGGCGGGAGCTTTTCGATGAGGCGGCAGGCATTGTAAAGTTCAAGCGAAGAAAAGCCACTGCCCTGAAAAAGCTGGAGGACGAGCAGGCAAACCTCGTCCGCGTAAACGACATTCTCAGCGAGGTAACGCGGCAGATCGGGCCTCTGGAGAAACAGTCCGCAAAGGCCGAGGAATATCTCAACCGCAGGGACCGTCTCAGGACGCTGGACATTCAGCTCTTCCAGATCGATGAGGGACGTACCGAGACACAGCTGCAGGAGCTGCAGCAGAAGAAGGCGATTGCAGAGAACCATCTGCAGGAGCTGAACAAGCGCTTCGAAGAGACAAAATCCGAGTACCAGCGAGTGGAGGATGAACTGGAGCAGCTGGAAGACAGCATCACCCGTTCCCGGGAAGACATGCAGAAAGCTGTCCTCGAAAAGCAGCAGCACGACGGACAGATTCAGGTCCTGCAGGAACAGATCCGGGCGGCACAGCAGAATGCACAGCTGCTCCAGGACCGCCTCGATGCGATTGAGAAGGATAAGAACAGCCGAAGCCAGAATGCGGATGAACAGCTGCAGGAGCAGAAAAAGCTGGAGGAGGAGCTGTCCAGGGCAGAGGAAGAAAAAACAGCCAGAGAAGCCGACGTCGCCCGCATCAAGGATGAGATAGAAGGAAAGAAATCCGCTGAGGAGCAGAGCCGGAATGATACGATCACGCTTCTGAATAACCGTTCCACGATCCGTGAACAGCTGCAGCGCTTTGAAACCATGCTTGAGCAGCTGGAAATCCGAAAATCCTCTCTTGCCTCACGTATTCTGCAACTGAAGGGAGATGTGGACAGCGAGAAGAAGAACCTGGCAGAATATGAGCGTGAGCTCTCCGCCATTGACGCGGAGGTTGAAAAGCGCAGGACAGCTGTTGCCGGTCAGGAAAAGAAGATTGTACAGCTCAGGGAATATCTGAACCAGGAAAGTCATCAGCTGGAGACCAGCCAGTCTTCCTATCACAGGGATGCGTCACGACTGGAATCCCTCCGTAACATCACAGAGCGCTATGAGGGTTATGGCAACAGCATCAAGAAGGTAATGGAGCAGAAGGCAAACAACCCTGGCATCCATGGTGTTGTGGCGGACCTGATCAAGACAGACAAAAAATACGAAACCGCCATTGAAACCGCGCTCGGCGGATCTCTGCAGAATATTGTCACGGACAATGAGAATACCGCCAAATATCTGATCGAATACCTGAAGCGTGGCCATTTTGGCAGAGCCACCTTCCTACCCCTGACCGCCATGCGGGATGACAATAATTATTCCAAGCAGAACCTGCAGGCGATCTGCAGGGAAGAGGGGATCCTCGGTATAGCCGATGAGCTGGTCACCTGTGACAAAATCTACCAGGGTGTCGTGCGCCGCCTTCTCGGCAAAACGCTCGTGGCAGATACCATAGACCATGCCATTGCTGTCAGCCGCCGGCACCATCAGTCCGTTCGGATGGTAACTCTTGAGGGAGAGCTTCTAAGCCCCGGAGGCTCCATGACCGGAGGCTCCTTCAAATATAACAGCAACCTTCTTGGAAGAAGACGACAGATCAAGGAGCTGGAGGGAAACGTCCGTGCCCTGAAAGAAGAAATACAGCAGCTTCAGAAAAAGATCGCGGAGCACAGGGCAGCCCGGGACCAGCTGCGCGGCAGCCTTTCCACACAGCAGGAAGAGCTGCAGGAGCTGCTCATCCGGCAGAATACCGCAACAGTCAGCCGGAACACAGCCAGGGAAAAGGCAGATGAGCTGGCATCAAATCTGTCCAGACTCATTCACGAACAGGAAGATATTGCCGGGCAGATGGACGAATTGCGGGAGAAGCATTCTCTGATCGGCAGTGAACTTGAAAATTCCCAGAAGGAAGAGGAAGACCTCGAGGACAAACTCCGCCGGATCTCTGATGAGGCAGCCGCACTGCAGCAGAGAGAGCAGGCCGCCCTGGACGCACAGGACCAGGCAAGGCTTACGTGCTCCAATATCCGGCAGCAGCTTGCCTTCCTGGATGAAAAGCGCAGGACTACTGCGTCGGAACTGACCCGTCTGGATACGGAGCGTGAATCCCTGCTGCAGTCTCTTGCCGAGGGCAGTGAGGATTCCGGAAGCAAGGCTGCACTGATCACTGATATACAGAACAAAATGGAAGAGCTGACCCGGGCCATTGCTGCAGAGAAGGAAAAAGGTGCCTCCCTGCAGGAGACAAAGGAAACGCTGACCAGAAATCACAAGGCATTTTTTGAACAGCGCGACCGCCTCAATACCGAAAAATCAGAAATGGACCGGGAAATCTTCAGGCTTGACTCCCAGATGGACAAGCTGCAGGCACAGAAGGAAGCGCAGATCAATTATCTGTATGAAGAGTACCAGCTGACGCCGGACCAGGCAGAAGCTGTCCACTTTGAGGAAATGCCTGACCGCACTCCGCTGCGAAAGGAAATCACACAGCTCAAATCTGAAATCAAGGCACTTGGCAGCGTCAATGTCAATGCCATCGATGAGTACAAGGAGCTGAAGGAGCGTCACGATTTTCTCCAGACACAGCACAGCGATCTGATCAAGGCGGCTGATGACCTGAAGGAAATCATCCGTCAGCTGGATGATGGCATGCGAAAGCAGTTCAAGGAACACTTCGCGTTAATTCAGGTGGAGTTCAACAAGGTCTTCCAGCAGCTCTTTGGCGGTGGAAAGGGTACACTGGAGCTGGTGGACGAGGATAATATTCTGGAATCCGGCATTGTCATCATCTCCCAGCCGCCGGGGAAAAAGCTTCAGAATATGATGCAGCTATCCGGAGGAGAAAAGGCGCTGACAGCCATCGCCCTCCTGTTCGCCATCCAGAATCTGAAGCCGTCTCCCTTCTGTCTGCTCGATGAGATCGAAGCGGCGCTGGATGACAACAATGTGGGCCGTTTTGCCGCCTACCTTCATAAGTTGACAAAGAATACGCAGTTTATTATTATTACTCACAGACGCGGCACCATGGCTGCTGCAGATCGTCTGTACGGTATTACCATGCAGGAGAAGGGTGTATCTGTCCTTGTTTCGGTGGACCTGATCCAGGAGCAGCTTGACAGCTGACGGGTGTCTTTGCAGCTGTACAGCTGCAGCCAATGCATATTTTTATGACAATATATCCTGCCTCTCAAATAAAGAAATTGGCCAGGATTTTATACTATTTGTACTTGTATTTACAGATCTCATATCATATAAGGAGAATGTACATGGCAGGTTTTTTCAGCAGGCTGTTCAAGGGCCTTACCAAAACCCGGGACAGCATGAACGAAAATCTGGACGAAGCCTTCGGATGCTCTGAAATCAACGATGAATTTTATGAGTGCCTGGAGGAAGCCCTCGTCGCCAGCGACATGGGTATTGAAACTACGGAGACTGTCATCGACAATCTGAAGGAGATTGTCAGTGACCTCGATATCAAAAAGCCGGCAGACTGCAAAAAATACATGGTGGACTGCTTCCGCCAGCAGATGAAGGTGGACGAGCACGCCTACGACTTTGAGAAGGAGCGCTCTGTCATTCTTGTGGTCGGTGTAAACGGCGTTGGAAAGACCACTACGGTCGGCAAACTTGCTGCAAAGCTGCACCATCAGGGAAAGAAGGTCATCATTGCCGCGGCAGATACCTTCCGCGCCGCAGCCATCCCCCAGCTGGAGACCTGGGCCGGCAGGGCAAAGGTTGACATCATCACCGGTCAGGAGGGAGCAGATCCCGCATCTGTCGTCTATGATGCCGTTGCCGCAGCAAAAGCCCGCAAGGCGGATGTTCTTCTGATCGATACAGCCGGAAGACTTCACAACAAGAAGAACCTCATGTCAGAGCTTCAGAAGATCTATAAGATTCTCGCCGGATCCTGCCCGGACGTGCATCTGGAAACCCTCCTCGTTCTGGACGGAACGACGGGGCAGAACGCGATTCTCCAGGCCAAGAGCTTTGCCGAGGTCGCGCATATCACCGGCCTTGTCATCACAAAGCTCGACGGTACCGCAAAGGGTGGTATCGCCGTTGCGGTTCAGTCCGAGCTACAGATCCCTGTCAAATACATCGGCGTGGGAGAGCATCTTGATGACCTGCAGAAATTTGACCCGAACTCCTATGTAAACGCGCTCTTTGATACAAATGCGGAGCACGACAATACCTGAAGACCCAACCCATCCAACAACAGAAAGTGTGCCAAAAAATGAGTGAAAAAGAAATGCTGACACTGAATGCATTTGAAGAAGCCTCTGAGATCGTCAAGAAGGTGACTGCTGACACAAAGCTTGTCTACAGTGATTACTTCAGCTCCCAGACCGGAAACCGCTGCTATCTCAAGCCCGAGAACATGCAGGTTACCGGTGCCTACAAGATCCGCGGCGCCTACTACAAGGTAAGCACCATGAGCGAGGAGGACCGGAAGAAGGGCCTGATCACCGCGTCAGCCGGGAACCATGCACAGGGCGTGGCCTACGCAGCAAAGGCCTACGGATGCAAGGCTGTTATTGTAATGCCCACAACCACACCGCTGATCAAGGTCGAGCGCACGAAGAGCTACGGTGCTGAGGTCGTGCTTTACGGCGATGTCTATGACGAGGCCTGCAAAAAAGCTCTGGAGCTGGCAGACGAGAACGGTTATACCTTCATCCATCCCTTTGATGACCTGACCGTTGCAACCGGACAGGGAACCATTGCGATGGAGATCGTCCAGGAGCTTCCTGTTGTTGATACCATCCTGGTACCGATCGGCGGCGGCGGACTGGCAACTGGTGTATCCACTCTTGCCAAGCTGCTGAACCCGAAAATCCGTGTGATCGGCGTAGAGCCGGCAGGCGCAAACTGCATGCAGGTATCCCTGCGTAATGGCAAGGTTACCGAGCTTCCCAGCGTCAACACCATCGCGGACGGCACAGCCGTAAAACGCCCGGGTGAAAAGATCTTCCCATACATTCAGAAGAACATCGATGACATCATCACGATTCCCGATGAGGAGCTTGTCGTAGCATTCCTGGATATGGTGGAAAACCACAAGATGATTGTGGAAAACTCCGGTCTGCTCACCGTCGCTGCGCTGAAGCACCTGAAACCCGAGAACAAGCGTGTCGTAGCCGTTATGAGCGGCGGCAACATGGATGTCATCACCATGTCACAGGTAGTACAGAACGGCCTGATCGCAAGAGACCGTATCTTCACGGTATCTGTGCTTCTTCCGGACCGTCCGGGTGAACTCGTGCGTGTATCCACCGTTATTGCCCAGAACCAGGGCAACGTCATCAAGCTGGAGCACAACCAGTTCTACAGCACAAACCGCAATGCAGCCGTTGAACTCCGGATCACGATGGAGGCATTCGGCACCGCACACAAGAAACAGATCCTCAAGGCCCTTGAGGATGCCGGATTTAACCCGAAGGAAAAGCACATCAGCCTTTAAATATGCTGCAGCATTGCAGAAGATCAGTTAACAGCATGAACCAGAAAATCAATTATCAGAAGGAGCTGGAAAAGACCCTGGCAGCCCTGCAGGCAGACGGCCGCACACCGACGCTGCTGCTGCACAGCTGCTGCGCGCCCTGCAGCAGCTATGTGCTGGAATATCTTTCCCCCCACTTCCGGATCACAGACTTCTACTACAACCCGAATATTTCTCCGACCTCTGAGTATCAGAAGCGTGTCGATGAAATGAAACGCCTGATACAGGAAATGCCGCTGGAAAACCCGGTCACTTTCGATGAGGGCAGGTACGATCCGGAGCGCTTCTACGAAATGGCGCAGGGCATGGAGGACATACCCGAAGGGGGAGAGCGCTGCTTTGCATGCTACGCGCTGCGTCTTCGCGAGGCAGCAGAGGAAGCAGCCCGGCTCCATATGGATTTTTTCACAACGACGCTTTCCATCAGTCCGCTGAAAAACGCACAGAAGCTCAATGAAATCGGCATTCAGCTGGGGCAGGAATATGGTATTCCCTATCTTGTCTCCGATTTCAAGAAAAAGAACGGATTCAAACGTTCTACCGAACTCTCCAGGCAGTACAGACTGTACAGACAGAACTACTGCGGATGCATCTATTCCAAACGGCAGGCTGAGCTGGAGGGAAGAGCATAAAGCTGGGAAACTGGGCACAGAAATCATATTTTATTGTATTAACTGTCATTGATTGCACAATATGTGGCAAGTGCACCTCATGGTTTGGAATGTTCCTCTGAGGAACAGCGGAACATTCTTCAGAAATGCGGTTCGCAACGCTTCATAAATTTTAAGGCAGCACAAAAAAGATACCCGTTTATTTTCAGAATCACTTTGAAGAGGACCAGATATTATGGCACAGCTATGGGGCGGCCGGTTCACAAAGGAAACCGACAAACTCGTATATAACTTTAATGCATCCATCAGTTTTGATCAGAAATTCTACAGGCAGGATATCCGCGGAAGCCTTGCTCATGTCAGAATGCTGGCAAAGCAGGGCATTCTCACCGATGCTGAACGTGATCAGATCGTAGAAGGCCTGGAGGGTATTCTGCGTGATGTTGAAAACGGCACTCTGAAAATCACGGACGAATATGAGGATATCCACAGCTTTGTCGAGGCCAGCCTCATTGACCGGATCGGTGATGTCGGCAAGAAGCTCCATACGGGCAGAAGCCGCAACGATCAGGTAGCGCTGGATATGAAGCTTTACGTCCGGGATGAGATTGACGCCCTAGACCCGCTTCTCAAAAAGCTTCTGACCGTCATTGAGCGCATCATGGAAGAGAACGTAGAAACCTATATGCCGGGCTTCACGCATCTCCAGAAGGCGCAGCCGGTGACGCTTGCCCATCATTTCGGCGCCTATTTTGAAATGTTCCGCCGTGACAGAAGCCGTCTTTCCGATATCCGGAAGAGAATGAACACCTGTCCCCTCGGGGCTGGCGCCCTGGCGGGTACCACTTATCCGCTTGACCGCATGTATACAGCACAGCAGCTGGACTTCGACGAGCCCACCGCAAACAGCATGGATTCCGTGTCCGACCGGGACTATATCATCGAGCTGCTCTCCGCGCTTTCCACCATTCAGATGCATCTGTCCCGTTTCAGTGAAGAAATCTGCATCTGGAATTCCAACGAGTACCGTTTTGTGGAAATTGATGACGCATACAGCACCGGAAGTTCAATCATGCCCCAGAAGAAGAACCCGGATATTGCCGAGCTGGTCAGAGGAAAAACCGGACGGGTATACGGAGCGCTGATGCAGATGCTCACCAGCATGAAGGGACTGCCTCTCGCCTACAACAAGGATATGCAGGAGGACAAGGAGCTCACCTT
>JAJGAH010000099.1 GCA_020844525.1 Eubacterium sp. | reverse complement strand
TGATTCCGCATTTTCTGGCAACCTCGGAAAATCCATAATCCAGATTGCTGTAATATACCCCCACCTCTCCGGATGAAGATCTGTCGTCAGATCCTGGATTATCCTGAATCTCTGTCATATCTTGACCGCGCCATCCGGATACATGCACCAAATCTGCAATCTTTGCAGTGGAAAAAACAATATTCGGTATGCCGTCCCGTTTAGAAGGTGCATGATCACCAAACGAGGCGTGATACATGCCATCTCCCTCAAAGGTTCTGCCATCTTCGTCATTTAACTTATAAATTGTAATGGAACCTGTCTTGCTGCGGTCTATGGTTTCCTGGCTGATGAAGGGATCTTTTCCGATATCGTAGTTTGTGTTTTCAATACCGGTTTTCCAGCCTCCATTGCGGTAATGTGAGAAAGACCCGGGCATATCATCTGCCAGACGAATGATGCCTGGAGAATTCAGCGGTGATGCATCTGCGGATACGATTCCAAGGGTACTTCCAAGAATTGCTGCAAGCATACTCGCAAGGATTTTTTTGTGGATCGGAATTGCTGCTGTCTTTTTCATATTGTGTTTTCCTTTTCTTCTTTTCCCTTCTTTCTGGTTACTTTGAATCATGATTCTGTCCATATAGATGTTTATAAATTTATTTATGAACTGCGTTTAATAATTATGAATATCTATAAACGTTTATGATTTTATAAATAAACGTTTATTATTTTTATCAACGGCTATTTTTTAATGCCATACTTGATTCTGTTCCATCGATTACAGGAGATGATTCGATTCGTGATAATTCCGAGAGATCCTGTGCATACAGGGAAAACCAGACAGAGCAGAAGTCTGCGGAGCATTTTCTGTTCAGTTTCCATGAGGTTCGTTTCTTCAGTCTCTCGTTGAAGATCAGGAAAGATACGTTCAGCCCGGAGTATAATGCGTGAATCATTGATGCCAAATGGTGTACAGGTGTACAGTGTAATTTCATCGGCATTCTGATGCATCTGCAGAAGTGGAGGTTCATCCGGCCCCTGCTGCACTGTTTTTTTGTTCAGGATCCTGTAACGATGGATTTCATCCAGAACATGAATGCGCACCTCATCTCCTGGCTGCAGTTTTTTTATATCTGTAAATAATTTTGCAGTTGAAAGGCCGGTATGACCCGCAAGTATCGCATTCGTATCCTTGCCTCCCAGCGGAAGGCTTGATCCGTACATATGTCCTGCTGCGTATTGCAAAAGCCCGTCCGATGTGCCATGTCCAACAGGCAGATATAAATTAATTTTCGGGATATCAAGTATAGCCATTATATTGGCATCATCTCCCGGAGTATTCCGGGATAATAGAGACTCATAGAGAGGATCACCCGCTTCGGCGCCCTGATACCAGAAGCCGTTCTGCATCTGCTTTTGTGCAATTTCCGCATTGTATACCCGTACTCTTTCCTTCTCCTGCTCTATTTCCTGTTTTGTCATTCGATGGAATTCATCTGCGTATGCCTGCATGCTTCTGCTTTGCCTGATATCAGAAAGCGTATCGAAAATGACAGGCAATTCAAAAACGAATAATGCTGCTGTAAGCAATGACCAGACCAGAAGCATCCTGCAGTCCCTGATTTTGGGTTTGTCTCTCGCCTTGTTTCGTTTTCGTTCCCGGTGGGAACATATGCTGTTATTTGCCATATGTTATTCCTTTCTGTTTCTGAAATAAAACAGGCAGAACAGGATATAGCATACCGGAAGGCTCCCGATTGCTGCTGTTTTCAAGAGCTGTATATGATAGGTTCTGGAAAGCAGAGATGATTCACTCCGAGAGCCTTCCTTTACGGAACCGGTAAATTTTCCCTGAATGATCAGCCGGTGATCATTGATTCCGCAGGGTGTACAGGTATACAGGGTTACCATTGTTCTGTCCGGAATAATCTGCAGATATGGATCTTCGTCATCCGGAAAAACTATTTTAATATCCTTCACAGTATAGGTCTGTATTTCGTCAAGAATATGGATATAAAAGGTATCTTCTATTCTTAATTTATCCAGATCTGTAAAAAGCCTTGCACTGGTAAGCCCTGTATGTCCTGCAATGACTGCATTTGTGTCGTTTTCTCCTGTTGGAAGGGAGGTGCCGTACATATGACCGGCATTAGATGACATCCTTCCTGCTTCTGTTCCATATACAACAGGAAGATCGATGCCGGCAGCAGGGATACGGATACGGCACAGAATACCGTTTTCCCCGGAATAAAGAGCTCTGAGATAGGTTCTGTCCCACATTCCGTCTCCACTGTACTGAAAGTCCTGCTTTTGCTGTGCCCTGAATATCGTTCGGTTATAGATACGGGCGCTTTCCCATCGCAAGGCTGTCTGTTCCGCATCCAGGCTTGAAATTTCTTCCTGATAACCTGACAGGCTTCTGATCTGTCGGACTTTTTGTAATGCATTCAGGAATGCTGGAGTAATACCTGCCAATAGTGCGAACAGAATCAGGAGACAGGCAAGAGGTCCTGTATAATTCTGTTTGTTTTTTCTTATTGGTCTGTCCATTATTGGCTGCTCCTCCAGGACGCAGGTTTCTGTGTTGTTATGACTTCGGTTTCTTTTCCGATAATTACAAATCTTCGACTGGTTCCTGCACTCCCATTACAGGTGGAAAGAGTAACAAATCTCGCATGATCCGACGGCATTTCTGAATTCATATAGAGTGATTCCGCTCTGCGTTTCTCCTGCCAGCGCAGGAAGGACTGGTCTGAGCCAAAGTGCCAGGTATAAATTTCTGATCCGCTGCAGGTAGAAAGAACTGAGTAGAATACATAGGTATGTCTGGTACCGTCCAGAAGGAAGAGTGAAAAAGAGTGATCTTTGAAGGATTTGTCTGCGTAACGTGAAGAAAGTCTGCCAAACATGGAACCATCTGCCATGTTGTGGCCATACAGAATAGAGTTTTGATCTGTAAAGGAGGATGCATTTGCCGCATCCAGAGAAATGCTGCCCCCGTAATTGGGTGTGCGGTCCGGAAGTGTGTGAAGATAGGTATTATTGTCTATACCCTGCATGACAGGGTAACTGATTTCGTCCAAAATTGTTAACTGTCAAGTAAAAATGTACAAAAAATCCTAAATAAAAATGTACAGTTTACGGTGATGGTTCCTCCTGTTCAAAGTCCTTCAACCGATAGGATTTTCCTGTGATCGATATGACATGGGAATGATGTAGAACACGGTTCAGGATTGCATCTGCAACGACTGCATCATAAAAAATGCTGTCCCAATCTCCGAAATTGATATTCGTCGTCAGGATCGTACTTTTCTTCTCATAACGCATATCGATCAATTGGAAAAACAGGTTGGAATCCTCCTTGTCAATCGGAAGGTACCCGATCTCGTCAATAATCAAAAGTTTGTAGTGATTGAAATGCTTCAGCCTCGCTTCCAGACGGTTCTCCAGCTTTGCTTTTTTCAGTTGCTGCAGAAGATCGCTGCATTTGATGAAATAGGTAATGTTATGGTGTTTTGCTGCAGCAATCCCGATGGATGTTGCCAGATGGGTCTTACCGACTCCGCTTGATCCGAGAAAGACGATATTCTCCGCCTTCTCCATAAATCCAAGAGTGCAGAATTCCTGCATCTGGGCTTCGCTCACGGAAGGCTGGAAGCTGAAGTCAAAATCCGAAAGTGTCTTTACGAATGGAAACGCCGCCGCATGAATCGTACTCTGCGCTGCAGACTGTTCCTTGAAGTCTACTTCATAATTCGTTAGTTTCAAGAGTCCCTCCGTAAAAGAAAGATTCTTTGTTCCCACATCTCCGGCGACTTCTTCCAGATGAAGTTTCATCTGGTTCAGCCGGAGTGTTCCAAGGTTCTGTATCGTCTGTTTGTAGATGCTGCTGTTATTCATACACTGCTCCTAATGCCTTAAGATTTTCCTTTGCCCGTGCTGCGATATTTTCTTCTGCAAACGAATGCGTCCTGCAGATGAGATCCCGGTAATGGTCCTCTTGATAGTTGATCTTCTTTTCCGACAAGGGCTGCAGTGCGATGAGTTTCATGTTACAATACACATGGATGTAGTCATCGTAAACCTGCAGGGTAACGCTTTTTCCAATGTATTCCGGCGGTACGGAATACTGTTTTCCGCGATAGCGGAAGAGGCTGGCGTTGTCTATGCGGACTTTATGATCGACCAGCTGATAGGGATTCCGGATGGTCTGCTGTGGTAACGGGCTGAAGGAATCCCTTTCTTTTTTCAGATACATCAGCGGAATCTTCCCGGTCCCGGGGTGTACTTTCGAGTTTTCCCTGTCGTTGATCTTTGCCAGAAGTTCCACGAATCCAAGGTAAGTCAGTCGACCGTTGTATGCGCGGAGTTCATCGAGAATCCGCATCGGCGATTCCACTTTTCCTTTTGTCTTTGGCGTGGCGGCAATACATGGCTGGACTCGGAATCCATAATCATCGGCGAACTGCTGGAAGCGAATATTTATTTTTCCTTTCGATCCTCTTGTCCTTGGCTGATCCATGACCGTTTTCATGTTATCCGTCACAATCTCTTCCGGCACACCGCCAAACACCGTAAACGCGTCATCCAGGCAGAAGAAAAGTACATCCTGTGACTTTGTCGGTACCATCCGGTAAACGCGGTATCTGGAGAAGGATAGGATCAGGACGAAGATGTTCACCT
This sequence comes from Eubacterium sp., assembly GCA_020844525.1. Lineage (GTDB taxonomy): Bacteria > Bacillota > Clostridia > Lachnospirales > Lachnospiraceae > Bilifractor. The sequence goes on along the minus strand of JAJGAH010000099.1, from coordinate 3,323 downwards.
CAACCCATCCGAGATCTGTCGTCAAAAGCCTTAAGGATTCCTTCCAGTCCAGCTGTGCCTGCTTTCCCGCCGGTGTCTCATAGCGGATATAGGCTTCTGATTTTGCCGGAAGTCTTTTACGAAAGTACGCGGCGAATTCCGGTTCCCTGGAAAGGTAATAGCAAAAGTTGCTGTAAGCGCCATGATAGCCATAGTTATCGCACAGATACTGCCAAAGAACGCGGCGGTAATAAAAGATCTGTTCGTTTTCATCCGAAAGAAGTTCTCGGATGATGTCCTTGTAAGGGGTCAGACAATTGCTCGATGCCCGATGCTCTGACTTATGAAATCCATTGATATATTTATCAACAGTTCTTCTGTCCACGTCCAGTTCTCGGGCAATCTGGCTTTTATTAATTTTCAGATTGGCTGATTCCATAAATGGTCTTAACTTGTATAAGTCCTCCAGTTTCTCAATTTTCAGATTCGTTGTAACAGGTGATTTGATAATCATCGAAAAGCCTCCTTTATCAGCTTTTACGATGATACCATTTGTACATTTTTATTCCGGAACTTTTGTACATATTTAATTATGACATAGCAAAAATCAGCCATGCTGCAATATCCATGCCACGGAACAGTTCCCAGTTGATGACTGGATATTTTTCTGCCTCCTGTGTAGAAACGATATCAGGTTTCTCGGGGGTGATCATGCTCTCCTGCCGGAGTCTGCGATATGCTTTTGCACTGTTATAATACTCTGCGGCTTCTGGGATGAGACATATAGCACAGACCACCATAATCAAAAATAAAACGATGTAAATGAGAGCCTGTAATTTTTTTCTATTTTCCATATGGGTATTGGATTGATATGGGTATTGGATTGATATGGGTATTGGATTGGTACAGATTTTTTTGTGGATTTGATATGGATTTTCATAAAAAAATCCGGAAAACCTTCAAAAATGAAGAAACTGCCTGATTTCAAGCTGGTATGTTCATGAATTAATAGAAATCAGAAATGAAGTGAATAGAACAAGAAACGAAGTGGTTAAAAATATGCGGAAAGGAATACTGAAAGTATAACATGAATTTTTGAGCTCTGTAAAGTGGTAAATTTTCCAAAAGATACCCCGTATATACAGAGCTTATATTCCACCGGTCTGCCGGCGGGGCATGTCTCTGAACGATAACAGCCTGTTCATCAACATGAATCCCCTGCATGCAAACCTGACATACATGAATCCCCTGCATGCAGACCTGCCACGTAACCGCTTGCCCATGCCCACTGGAGGTTGTAGCCTCCGCAGGGTCCGTCAATATTTACAGCTTCACCGGTAACATAAAGACCGGGGATTTTCCGGCATTCCATGTCTTCTGTCAGTTCCTCTGTAAGAATTCCGCCTGAACAGATCTGGGCATGACGAAGGCCGGCTGTCCCGGTGACAGTTACGGAGAACGCTTTGATTTTTGCTGCGGTTTTGCGTAACAGCTGCGCATCATTACCCTTGCCGGAAGAGGTTTTTTCTGCAAATACAGATATCAGCTTATCCGGGAGAAGTCCGATCAGCAGGTCGGATACAGACGCGCCGGGACGGGCAGCTGCTCTGTTCAGAAGATCCTGATACAGCGACGCTTCATCCATATCAGGCATAAAATCCAGCAATGCACAGACAGGCTTTTTGTCGGAGATACCTTTGGCGGCAAAGCGGCTGATCTGGAATACCGGTATTCCGGAAACACCGAAATCTGTCAGCTGTACTTCACCAGTATCGGAGGCAATCAGTACCTTGTCCACAAACAGCTGGACAGTTGCGTGCACACGTGTTCCTGCCCAGAGATTTGTGAGGTTCTCCCGGATTTTCAGCGGCACAAGTGACGGAAGAAAAGGAACTGTCTGAATATGAAGGTCCCGGGCAAAGCACATGGCGGAATCAGAGGACCCATGCACGGAAGAAGCAGGGCTTCCGGTTGCGATGATCACGGAATCTGCCGTATAAGTCCAGGAGGCTGTATAAACATGAAACCCGGACTTGTGAACCTGATCCGGATTGTGATCCTGCTGATAAGGCTGAACCCTTACTATCTTCTCATTGCATTTGATCCGCACATTTCTTTTCTGGGCTTCCATCAGCAGAAGGCGGAGAACCTGGGATGACTGTTCTGTATAGGGATAGATCCATCCGTTCCTGTCAAGTGTCCTCAGACCAATATGGTGAAAAAAGTGCAGTGTATCCTCATTGCTGAACCTGGACAGAATTTTCCCCATCAGAGCAAAATCTCCGCCATGGTAATGATCTGGAGACATATCCATATTGGTAAGATTGCATTTTCCATTTCCGGTTGCAAGGATCTTGCGGCCGGGACGGTCATTCTGTTCCAGTACAGTGACGCTTGCGCCGTGCTCTGCAGCGGTAATGGCTGCCATCAGTCCGGATGCTCCTGCACCGATAACAATTACCTTAGCGGGCATGATTATCTCCATTCTGTGTAAAATTGCTTCTGATACAAAAGGTAATGAAGTAATAATATTTCACGCTATATTATTGCTGTACGTATATAGATTCCTCAGGTACATGTGCGTATCAAGATCCTTCTGGTACATGTATGTATTCAAATCCTTCAGGTACATGTACATATTCAGATCCATCAGATACAGCTGTATCATTTATGATCAGTCGATGTGCACGAGTCCTGCATCAATTACCTTCTGCAGGCTGACCATGATGCCCAGCTTTCCATGAGGCCATGTAAGTCCGCCCTGAAAATAGACTGCATAGGGAGGGCGGATCGGACCGTCTGCTGAGAGTTCAATGGATGAGCCCTGGACAAAAGCCCCGGCTGCCATGATTACATCAGAGTCGTATCCGGGCATCGGCCATGGTTCAGGTGTAACATAGCTGTCAACAGGTGCCGCTGCCTGAATACCCTGACAGAAAGCAATGACGCCCTCGGGTTTTCCAAAGGTGACTGCCTGAATAATATCATGTCTGTCCTCTGTGGAATTCGGAACAACCGGAAAGCCAAGGCTCTCATAGACATTCGCAGCAAAAATGGCACTCTTGAGCGCACTGGCCGTTACAGTCGGCGCGAGGAAAAAGCCCTGATAAAAAGACGGGTTTACACCAATTGAAGCACCGACCTCCTTGCCGAGTCCGGGTGTTGTGAGGCGGTACGCAGCATTGGCGACACATTCCTTTGTACCAACGATATAACCTCCGATGGGGGCCAGACCGCCGCCAGGATTTTTGATCATGGAGCCGACCATCATGTCCGCGCCAACATCGGTAGGCTCAATTCGCTCCACAAATTCACCGTAGCAGTTGTCCACCATACAGGTAATG
>JAJGAH010000098.1 GCA_020844525.1 Eubacterium sp. | reverse complement strand
GTTTTTGTCGCTTTTCTGGCGACCCTTTTCCATCCTCATGAGAGTAAATTGATATATACAAAAGGAAATTCACAAAATTTATACAGGAGGTATGGAAAATGAGGAAAGGTCTGACAGAGGTCGTTTTTATTCTGGACCGCAGTGGTTCAATGAGTGGGCTGGAGGCAGATACAATCGGCGGCTTTAACAGCATGATCGAGAAGCAGAAAAACACATCCGGAGAAGCCTATATTTCAGTGATCCTGTTTGATGACAGATGTGAAGTGCTGTATGACCGCGTGGACATTCATAAAGTGGAGCCAATGAATGACCGGCAGTATTACGTCCGGGGATGCACGGCACTACTGGATGCGATTGGCGGAGCTATACATCATATCAAAAATGTACATAAATACGCGAGGGAGGAGGACAAGCCGGAGAAAACATTATTTATCATTACAACAGATGGCATGGAGAACTCCAGCAGACAATACTCCTATGATCAAGTGAGGAATATGATCGACCAGGAAAAAGAAAAAGATCATTGGGAGTTTCTTTTTTTCGGCGCAAATATCGATGCGATACGGACTGCGGGACGCTTTGGTATTGACAGCAGCCGTGCTGTTGATTTTGAAAATGACGCACAGGGAACCAGGCTGAATTATGCTGTGATGAGTGATATCGTTGAAAAAGCAATGGCAGCCAAATGTCCTGATGAATTTTCCACCTATCTGGAAAAGGAGGCACCGATGGATTGTATTCGTAAGGATTATAAGAAACGGCATGGTAAGGGGGATAAGATCGCTTTCCGGGATAATGAATGACAAAAAGAATGGCAGTTGCTTGAAAGACTGGAGAAAATGCATTAACGTGACACTGATTGCTTTTTGCCCGCACAAAAGAAACTGGCAAAAAAGACTGAAAACTAAATTGGTTTTCAGTCTACTCCCGTTCCTGGGCGGATTCGAACCGCCGGCCTTTCGCTTAGGAGCGGTGGCTAGGCAGGACAAATCTTGCAAAGCGATATTAAAGAAAGTCAATAAAATCAATGGTTTCGAGCATTTTAATGTAAATTCAAGGTAAACAAAATCAATGGAGAATAAGTCATTTTTTGCTTCATTTATTAGACGTTTTATTAGATTTTTTCAAACACCCCAAAAAATTTAAGGTGAAAAGTCACAAACAATTTAACCAATTTCTTATCAGAAATAGGTTTGAACGTTCTCTAAAAGAAAAAATGTTTCCTGATTCACAGATCACCTTTGTCTCTCTTACACTATCAAAAAGGAAACCATTGATTACTACCTGAAAGCATTGGCAAAGGAATTCCGAAAGATGAATGGAAAACAGATGCCAGCTGAAATAATTTTAATTGGCGGTGCATCGATTCTGATAAACTATGGTTTTAGGGACAGTACTCTTGATATGGCGGCCCTCCTTAACTTTGCAGACGACTATCCTGGTGTAACAACTGAAAAAAATCTTGATGAAATTATATCCATTGCCTCAAAAAGAAAAATTGAAAAAACAAGATCATTATGCAAACAAAGATGACACGTTCAAACCAGTGGCGAGTAGAATAACCTCCTCTCCTTTACGTCCGAAACGGGCTGGAATCCAACGTGTCATCTTGTAATCAGACAATAACACAGCATAAAAAAATTATCAACGGTAAATTCCTATGATCCAGGATATAGCCGATAACAGGATCATTGACCGCATCGAAAAACCTTGCGATGATGAAGAGTGGGGCCACCGCCGGAGGTGAATGGGCTTCAAATGGTTCATTCACCTGTCAAATATGCCAGCTTCTTTAGCTGAGGAATTTGTAAAGCGGAAGGATTTCAATTTCTGTGCCGTCTATCTGCAGCCTGTCTTCCTCCTCACGCGTTACAATCTTCACTTTTTCCACTTCAGAAAAGGAGCTGGCAAGTTTTACCAAATTTCCGGTTTCTCTTTTCCGCGTATCCAGATTTTCCAGACTATAGCAGACCTGAATTGCCGTTTTGGTGTCGGGAATATAAAAGTCAACATCTATTCCTGTCTTAGGTGATCTGAAATAGAACAGCCGGTCTCTGAACTTCTGATACAGATGAATAGCGACCATATTTTCCAAGAGACTGGTATCTTTATTGATCAGGAATAAATTCAACAGTCCATTATCTGAAAAATAGTATTTTGGCGTGCTTTCTTTTTCCGCAAACTTAGATACGTAGTTCTGAATATGAAAAATCAGATAGGCATCTTCCGCAAAGTGGGTATAATCTACTGCGGCTGATTTACTTAACTTATATCCAGCCGCGGTAACTGCACCGCTTAGCTTTCCATAAGAAACTTCACTGGTAATGGTTTCGGCAATTTTCTTGATCATCAGCCGTAGCGACTCCGGATTTCGGATACTGTTTCTGGCAACGATATCGCCATATAAGATCTTCTGATAGATATTGTCTACATAATCCCGCTTTACAGGAAATTTCAGGGATTCAGGGAAGCCTCCGTCATGCAGATACCTCTCCGCAGCCGCTCTGATTCTCCCGTTCAGTTTTGTTGTCAGATAGGCGGTTTCATCATGCCGCACACCTGTTGCCTCCATGTATTCATGAAAGTTAAAGGGATATACCCGCATGGTCATGTACCGTCCACCCAGCCTGGATTCCATTTCATGACTTAACATCACGGCATTGCTGCCGGTAATATAGACACGCTCATTTGCATCAGCCATCCTGCGCGCAAAACGTTCCCAGCCGGCAACATTTTGGACTTCGTCAAAGAAATAATAGGGTTTTGCTGTTGTCATTTCGCTCGCAACGGCGACTACATCGTTGAAATCAGTAAGTGTAAATTCCAATAAACGTTCATCTTCGAAATTGATATAGATAATCTGGTTCCAGCTGACTCCCTTATCGACTAATTCCTGTACAAGTTTGTAAAGAAGCGTAGATTTGCCTGCACGACGCAGTCCGATCAGTATGTAATTCACATTATCAACGAAATGATATTCCCGCGGAATAATTTCCAGCGAACGAATCGTTTCATGGGCATCAAAAATAACTGATTTCAAGATTTCATGATTCATGTTTGCAACCTCTTACTCTATATCCTGCGATTCAAGTTTTGCACGTTTGGTCACTACAAAATACATTATATCGCTTATTTGTGTTTTTATAAAATTCAATTCGTTGATTATTTGTGTTTTATAGCAATATTGTACTTCTTTCACTGCAGCCTCTCCGCAGTATGCTTTCATTGGCATCTGTGGTTATAATGATGGGCATCGACGCCCACATCGAAGCGGCGGATTCCCGCCTTCTGATTAGCCTGATTATATTCCGGACCGGAATGGATATGCCTATGAAGCATGACACTGCCAAACACTGAGTAGATTCGGACTTTATCCTCGTCAGACATAGCGGGATAGAACTTCGCCGAGTCATAATAATCCATCTGCTTAAGATTGATTACAAGATCGACCCTGCCAAAAAGTGGATTCGAATGCGCGATCAGAGACTTCATGATGTCAACGCAGGATCCCAGGATAATCAGTTTGAGCATCGATTTCTCTCTATATTTATCGATCAAAGCCTGCAGTATACTGTCTATACCCCTGGTGTTTTCCCTCAGATAAGAGTATTCGTCCAGAACAAAAATGATTTTCTCATCTTTAGCCTTAGAAAAAATAAAGTCCATCAGACTTTCAAAGGATGAATAGCCCAGGGCAGGCAGGTTCAAAGCCTCGGATACGACTTCGCTTATCCCCTGAATATTTGATGCTTCAGTAACCTGCCTGCATTCGTAGTATATGCTTTTTACGTCAGATTCTTTTATGAACTGCTTGACCAGCTCGCTTTTTCCGACTCTTCTGCGCCCGTATATTAAAGCCATCTGAGCTTCGTCGGATGCCAACATTTTATTGAGCTGTTTCAGCTGTCTGCTTCTTCCGATGAATTTCATTTTTATTCGGTCCTTTCCGACTCGGTTTCAACCGATCTAACTATATTATACAAATTACTGCGAAAAAGGCAGGTTTAACTCGGTATGTACCGAGTCAGCTCCGACCGAGTAAAGAAGCTGCGGTTTTTATGCCGCAGCTTCTTTGTATAAATCTGAACTTCCAGAATACTTCTTTGGGGAATTGGTTATATCATTCCCACGTCTTCCATATATCCGGCTGATAACCGACTGTCGCCTGCCTCCCATTCCGGACGATCGGCTGCTTCAGGACCATCGGGTTCTCCAGGACTTTGTCAAATTTATCTTCTTCCACCAGATACTTGACTAGAAGATAGGCCTTCTGATCCTTCGTTTTCTCGTCCAACAGTTCAGACAGCCCGCCGCAAGCCTGGACAACTGACTTCAACTCGCCTTTACTCAAACCTTTTTCCTTCAAATCCACGGACTGAAACTTGATCCCACGCTCTTTGAAGAAACGCTCTGCTTTCCTTGTATCCGCACTCTTCTTCGTTCCGAAAATCTGTATATTCATATCAATTCCTCAATTATTATTTATCCTAAATGATACACTTAGGTTCCACTATTGGTTGCATTTTCTGGAGGCCAAGAAGAAGGTATTTTCTCCCATGAATCCGTTTAATTAGTGAGTTGGACTGCTCCGGTGAAACATGATGGCTGACGTCACCGAGAATATAAAGTTTATCATTCGCTTTCACGCACTCATTGAGATTATGAATCAGCGCATTATTCATTTCCCTGATGTCTTTAAATGGACGATTCTGCATACGGATCACTGCCTCATGTCCCAGATGAAGATCGGATGTAAACCAGATCATAAGCCTGTCCTCTCCCAGCGCCATGCTGATAAAAAACATGATTGAACATTGTACAAACATTATGCAACATTAGACACAACCGGAAGTGAACTCTGTAAAAAATGACATTAACCATATCATGGCTTCCTGATTAAATATTCATTCAGCCACTGTTCTGCTTTTCTTCCTGCACGGACATCATGTGTAACAAATTCCTCACTGGAAGCAAGCTCTGGAATATCATAAAGGATCTTTTCCCGAAATGCCTGCGGCGTAAGATCAGAATAATATCTTCCATCCCTGATTCCTGTAAAAGATCCATACTTAAAAGACATGTAAAAGCACGCCTTACTTTTCAGAAATGGTGTCAGCCTTTTTATTACTGTATGAATTTCTTCTACTGAAATATGCAGAAGAGAGGCGCATGCCCATATTCCGTCCAGTTGTTTTTCAGGAAGATAATCCTGGAAGCGGCAGTTCAGCACCGGCTGTTCAATCAGTCTCTCTGCTGCTCTGCACATTTTCTCTGATCCATCTACAGATATCACCTGATAACCCGCATCAAGAAATGCCTTACTATCTCGTCCGGATCCGCATCCGAGGTCGAGAATTGTTCCACCAGAAGGGATATACTTTAAAAAATATCCGCGCAGAACATGGAAATCCACTCCCACCGTTGATTGCACATAAGCAGCTGTATTTCTGTCGTAATAATCCAATGTCTGGTCTGAAGTTGTCATTCTGCACCCTCCATAGTCCTATTATCCTCTATAGACCCATTCTTTGAATCCACATTGCAGGGCAGATTCATAGACCGGCCGGATGACGCTCTCTAGCTTCCTTGAAAAAGTTTCCTTGTCCTGACCGGGCCGATAAAGCCGCTGACGGACTTCTACATTGTTCAGATGGTCCCGGGCACACTTTTCAAACTGACTGAGGAGCTGGTCATTTTCCCACATAGTCTGGTAGGACAGATATTCCAAAGTTGAAAACTGACTAAAATACCGATCCCACTCCGGAAGATAATTGCTCTTACTACTGTTTATGCTTCTAGTTGTCGGATGCAGATTCCAGAATTCATCATGGGCGACAAAAGACCATGGCACAAAATGATCAATTGAAATTTTGTGCTCACGCATATCTTCATTATCATAGATCTCATGAATATCCCTGATCGAAATCAGCATCTTCCAATATTTCTGCACATCCGAAAGATTTCGTTCTCTGGGTGGATCTATTTTTTCCGAAATGCCCGGAACGCTTGGATTTCTTCTCTGAAGATATTCGATCATATCGCATCGAAGCCAGCCCAGAAGAATCTCCTGATTCATGGAAAAATATGCCATCCATTCAGGTTGAATATGAATAGATGTATGGAGACCGTTGATAACACCGAAATAATAGATCAGATGCTTCTGACTATTAATCTGGTCCGCCAGCTTTCTCTCCCCTGCCTTCCAGAAACTCTGATCTGTCTTAAGAAAAGGAGCCTGGAGGCGGTAGGGAACATTCAGGGTCAGAATTCTCTTGTATTTCAAAACCTGCTTATCTTCTGTATGTCTGAGATAAGAAAGAATCTTCTCCTTTTTTTCTGCCGGACTGATATTCTCATGCTCATAAATATAGCAAACAACCTTCTCAAGCGTATCACTGGGTCCAAGATTCAGATGATATTCTGTAACCATGTACCATGCATCAGCAATCATATCATCCACCAGGTCTTCATAGGAGATCTCATCCTGCCCGGCACCAGCTCTCCGAAGCACTGCCTGAAACCAAAAAAGCTTGTAACATTCACTCTTATTATCGAACGCCCGTGAAAGGCTTCCAATATCAAGTTCTTCTGATTCCGGAAGAGATAAACTGAATTGATTCCTCATATCCATCATCCTTCTTCTCTGCCATAACCGTCTTTACATTCCATTCGCAGCAGCAACTACCGCAAGAATCCAAAAACGAATATCTGTAAGGCTTTCTTCCGTGTTTAAAGAGTGGTACATCACATTATTCTGTACAAAAACGTGATGTCTTACTTTCGTATGTCACTTTTCCTGTCGGGTGAGTGTTTTGACTTTTGTATCATTCCCACGTCTTCCATACACGCGGCTGATAACCAGCCGTAGCCAGTCGGCCATTCCGGACCACCGGCTGTTTTACCACCAGCGGATGCTCCAGCACATTGTCGAATTTATCCTCCTCCGCAATGTAAATCAATCCGGGTTTTTTTGTAATTCAAGAACAATTTAGGATTTTCCCTGTGCGCTGATGCATGAAACGCCTTTGCATTTCGGGAAAATACCATTTTAGAAAAATGGCAGAACCGCCAAAAATTTAAAATCTAACTCAAAATTAGCCTCAAGCAATCTTATGCTTTAGAAAAGTGACAGGGTTTCCAAAATGGTTATCAAAGTCAAATACGAGAAATAGACAAGTTTCCTGCTCTGACATTGGATAAACTCAGATTGTGATCTGTCCTTTCATATGTTTCATTATTACTTCAGGTGTAATAGTCCTCCACGAACGAAAATTACAGTCCATGCAGAGAGAGACACGTTTTTTCCTTTATTTGGGCCATATTTTCTCTAATCCAGTATCCGTAAAACAGTTATTTTTTCCTGAAAGCCCTTTCGCATATATCGTTTTTCAAAAGTATCCGCATCTCTGACGCGGAGCGGCTCTTCTTCGAGAAGATCCTCCCGTCGAAATTGCAGGAGATCAGCATCCAGAAGGATATTCATAATGGTCTCTTCAGCAGTTCCCTCACATAAGCAGGCAATGTAACGATGAAATTCCATTATCATCCCTCCTGCTTGACAGATCTCTGGATCTCCTTTCTGAGATCCATATAAGATTCATACATGGGAACTGTACCTTCCAGGAACCCGCTCTGATAAGCATCGCTCTTCTTAATGTCATTGCGTTTGAGAATTGAGGAAAGATTCTCTGTCATAATTCCGCTTCTGTTTCTTGTAATATAGATACAGTCGTTCCGATTGAACTCATCCAGCAGCTCAGGATAATGTGTGGAAAAGATGAGGCCCGCTCCATATTTATTGACCTTTGTATCCATAAAAAAGCGGATCAGAGTGGCCACGATCTCCCGATTGAAATGATCCTCAATTTCATCCATCAGAAGATATCCGCCTCGCTGGAGTACGGCAATTGCGTCATTAAATGTTCTAATTCCTTTTACAGTACCGGATGACAGATAACAGTTCAGTTCCTCTACCCGATTCAGCAGTATTTCTT
>JAJGAH010000097.1 GCA_020844525.1 Eubacterium sp. | reverse complement strand
GATCTGCACCTGTGGCGCACGGAAGCGCGCCATATTCCCTTCGGCATGTGTGCCGGGCGAGATGTGCAGATAGTCCGCGTACATAATGCTGTGCGGCGACGACAGAACGATCGTCTCCGGCTTCAGCTCAGCCACGAAATCCGCGGCCTTCTCATAGGCATCAATTGTTTCCTGGATCTGCCGCTCCGATCCTCTGCCGACCTCCGGCAGAATCAGCGGTGGATGCGGCACCATGATTGCTCCGACAACAGACATAAAGCCACCTCCCTAAAGATGCAGTGATTCAGCGTTCCGGGTCAGGAGATGCTGAATCGTTAACGAAATTTACAGTACTCAGCAGTTTCCGACGAAGACATTCGGAAGGTACTGCCTTACGACATCTGCAAGATGATACACTGTGCGCACATCGGTAGCGGGCGTATCGAGCTTCCATCGCGGAAAATACCGGGTGATGTGATAAGCGATCGGCTCCATTGACAGAAGAGAAGAGAGCCACTTTGCGGCCTTTTCGATTTCCTCTTCCGAGTCATTCCTTCCCGGAATAATGAGCGTCGTCACCTCCACGTGACAGTGCCTGGCAGCCGTCCTGATAAAATTCTTCGTCTCAGCAAGACTCCCTCCGACAAAATCCGTGTAGAACTCGTCCGTGAACCCCTTGAGGTCGATGTTCATCGCGTCGATATAAGGGAGAATTTCATTTATTACGGCAGGTTCTGCGGTCCCGTTCGTCACGAGCACGTTCAGCATGCCCGTATCATGGATAAGCCTTGACGCGTCCCGCACATATTCCCACGAGGTGAGCATCTCGTTATAAGTGTAGGCGACGCCGATCGTTTCGGGATAACGCGCTCTTGTCTCCTCCGTGAGAATGAGGAGCTCCTCCGGGCTCACATACCTTGTCCCCTTGCGGTCTTTCTCTTGCAAAATCGTGAAATTCTGGCAGAAGGGACAGGCTAGATTGCACCCGTAGCTTCCGGCCGACACAACAAGACTGCCGGGATGAAACATGGCGAGCGGCTTTTTTTCGATCGGGTCGAGGGCAAGAGAAGTCAGATATCCGTAGCTGTCGCAGACGACCCGGCCGTTCCGGCAGATCCTTGCACCGCAAAAGCCCTTTTGGCCTTCCTTCAGATGGCAGTGCCGGAAGCAGGTATTGCACACACACATCGTTTTCTCCTTTCATTTCTGGTTTCATTATACTACGAAATTGTCAAAACAGATCATGTGCAGGCCTCGTCGCTAAACGTGTGCCAATGAAGAGACGGAGATGAATGCGGAATGCTGATTAAGCAGCTCTCTATTGGGCAGCTAATATTTGCCTGTTCAGGGTACTGTTTTCAAAAAAATACAAAAACAGTACCGTGAATATGAAGATTTTGATATAGTTACTCTTAGTAAAGAGAGGTGAAGAAGTGTATAAAAACATTTATCCGAGAGAAAAATACCTGTCACGGCTTCGTCCGTTTTATAGCTCGGACATCATCAAGGTGATTACTGGCATTCGCCGATGTGGCAAGTCTTGTATCTTAAAGGCTGTCATGTGGTAAAGGCGTCAGTAGGAACGGATAAAAAAAGTATGAAGTCGTTTATAAAAATTTAATCGGAACCTGACACCAGACTGAATCCTATATTCTGTAGGTGGGCGAAGCATGAAATTCGAAATTGAGTTTTATGAGAGCATCAGCGGAGAACAGCCGGCGAAGGAGTTCATTCTTTCGTTTGAGAAGAAAATGATAGCTAAGACACTTGATATGCTCAAGCTTCTGCAGGATAACGTGAGATTGCGAAGTCTAAAGAATATCGGAAGGACTATCTGGCCAGAAAGAAGGGTAGCAATGAGTAATAAATTTGACGATTTTCTCCAGGAGCAGCTCCGGGATTCGGAAATTAGAAAAGAATATGAACGGCTCCAGCCAGAACATGCGGTGATTCAGGCAATGATAGATGCGAGACAGAAGTCCGGCATGACGCAAAAGGAACTTGCCGAACGGACCGGGATTGCTCAGAGCGATATCAGCAAGCTGGAGCATGGCAATGCCAATCCATCTATACGTACCTTACAGCGTCTGGCCAGAGGCATGGGAATGATACTTAAGATTGAATTTGCCCCGGAGAAAGCATCTGCGACAAAGTGATAATGGAAAATAAACGATCCATGATAGAGATTTACTGTAACTTTTGAGCTCGGCTGTCGCAACAGAAAAGGTGCGGCAGTCATTTTTTAAGCTTTTGGCTTAAGGCGGTTGAGCCGTAGATAATTCAAGTATCAATAATAGCAATAAAAGCAAGAATAGATTCTGAAGGGCGTGAGATTTGGCTTAGGAGCTATTGAGGAGCAGAATGTGCTTTTTTGGAAGGTATGATTGGGTAGAATATGGCTTACATGAGAAATGTGTCTGAAGAATTAAAGAATGGTCTTTTGCGTGGATACACGGATGCATCGATCGAGGCAAATCTTGCGCTTTCTCCGCAGTTTGTTTCAAATGATCCTGAGTCGGGTCGTAAAGTGCTGGTCGATATTGAGGATGAGCTTAGACACTGTGATCAGTTTGCCATGAGCGTTGCTTTCGTCACAACGGGTGGCATCACGCCCCTTTTGCAGACATTAAGGGAGCTGGAAGAGAGAAATATCCCGGGGAAAATTCTCACAACAGACTATCTCATGTTTTCCGATCCGCAAGCGTTGGAGAAATTGTCCAATCTTAGAAACATTGAGGTTCGGATGTACCGGGTTCTGGAAAAAGCGGGATTCCACACCAAAGGGTATCTTTTCCGAGAGGGAGAGATCTATCGTATGATAATCGGAAGCTCTAATATGACGTTGTCAGCGGTTACGATAAATAAAGAGTGGAACACAAAGCTAGTCGGGCTGAAGGATGGAGCGGTGATCAATAGCGTCCTGCATGAGTTTCGGGAATTGTGGGATGCACCAGAGACTTTGCGGTATGAGGATTTTATCGATGACTATCGACAACAGTTTCAGGAGGCGAAGCTTCTCCGTCGCAAACAGAAGGAAATTCTCCGTCAGCACAAAATAGCGACAGATGATGATGTAGTGGAATTACAGAGCTATAAACTTGAGCCGAATTCTATGCAGATAAAATTTATCGAATCGCTGAAAAATCTGAAAAGTGCAGGGGAAAAGAAAGCACTTCTCATATCAGCCACTGCTACGGGAAAGACCCTGGCTGCCGCATTTGCAATGCGTGAATTACAGCAGAGACACGTTCTCTTTCTGGTGCACAGGGAGCAGATTGATAAGCAGGCCGTCAAGAGTTTTCAACGTGTATTAGGAAAAAATGTAACATACGGAATACTTTCTGGAAATGAGAAAAATTTCCATGCTGATTATATCTTTGCTACAGTTCAGACTTTGGTGAAAGACGAGATTTTGCATTCCTTTAAACCGGACGAATTTGACTCGATTATTATTGATGAAGTTCATCGTGCAGGTGCTCCATCGTATCAGAAGATCGTCGATTATTTCAAACCGGATCTGCTTCTCGGCATGACTGCCACGCCGGAACGGACCGACGGATTTGACATTTATAAGATGTTCGACCACAACATTGCAGCGGAGATCCGTCTTCAGCAGGCAATGGAAGATGATCTTCTCTGCCCGTTCCACTATTTTGGAATTACGGATCTGGAAGTTGATGGAAGGATCGCAAATGATAATCAGACAGGTGGTGAGCTGTCTCTGCAGGACTTCCGTTTTCTGACAAGCGAGGAGCGGGTCAAATATATTCTTCGTGAGGCAAAGTACTTTGGGCATAGTGGAACCCGCTTAAAGGGGCTGATCTTCTGCAGCCGGAAGGAAGTCGGCCGGGAGCTGTCCAGAAAAATGAATGAGCAGGGGCTTCAGACCCTTTTTCTTGGCGGCGGTGATTCGCAGGAAACGCGTGAAAATGCGGTTAAGAGACTTACCAGCGATAAGCTTCCAAGGTCGGAACAGCTTGATTACATCCTGACCGTGGATATTTTCAATGAAGGTGTCGATATTCCGGATATCAATCAGGTGATTCTGCTGCGTCCCACACAGAGTCCGATTATCTTTGTGCAGCAGCTGGGACGCGGTCTTCGCAAGGCGGAAGGGAAAGAGTACGTCGTTATTCTGGATTTTATCGGAGCATACACGAATAATTACATGATTCCCATCGCCCTCTCCGGTGACAGATCTTATAACAAGGACAACATCCGCAGGTATGTACAGGAGGGGACCCGTGTCATTCCGGGCAGTTCGACCATTCATTTTGACGAGATCTCCCGCAAGCGGATTTTCAGTGCCATTGATAGTGCACGTCTGAATGACACCAAGCTGCTTCGGGATGCATACACGAAACTGAAATACCAGCTCGGACGGATTCCTTCTCTGATGGATTTCAGGGAATATGGCTCTGTCGATGTGACCAAGTATTTTGCAAAATTTGGGTCGTATTACAATTTCCTGGTAAAATATGAGAAGGATTATACGATCCGTTTTAACAAGGAGAAAGAACAGGTAATCGTATTTCTTTCAAAGAAGCTGGGGTATGGAAAGCGACCGGAGGAGCTGATCATTCTGCGGGGTCTATTGAGGAACAGAGATTTCTGTCTTCGTCTCCAGGCCTATGCAGATGCGTTTGCAGATCTCAGGAGAGGAGAACAGAAGGCAGCGGTAGAGTCAGCTGTCCGGAACCTGACCAATCAGTTTGCGAAGGATTCGGAAAAGAAAAAATATGAGGCATGTACATTTCTCGTAGAGGACAGGGAGGGTGAGTATCGTCTGTCCCCATCTTTTGCAGCTATGCTGGCGGACAGACCTTTTTCCAACATGGTAAGTGAAATTGTGCGGTTTGGCCTTGCTTCTTATAAAGAACAGTACAGCCATCCCTACAAAGATACAAACTTCCAGTTGTATCAGAAGTACACGTATGAGGATGTCTGTTTGCTGCTGAACTGGGAGAAAAACATGAATGCGCAGAATCTGGGTGGATATTTCTATGACAGCCGTACCAAGAGTCTGCCGGTGTTCATTAACTATGACAAGGCGGACGACGCAATCGCATACGAGGACCGTTTTGTAAGCGCGGACAGGCTGATTGCATTGTCAAAACATCCCAGAAAGGTTACTTCCGGAGATGCAGATCATTTTTATAAGCGGACGCCTGAGGATAAGGATAACAGGATATATCTCTTTGTGAGAAAAAACAAGGAGGACCAGGAAGCCAAGGAGTTTTATTTTCTCGGAGAGATGACTGCACAGGGAGAGCCGCATCCGATTCATATGACATTTGACATAACGGATGAGTATGGAAAAGTGACAGGCAAAAAGACGGACGATGCGTTTGAGATCGATTATCGTCTAGATGTGCCGGTTCGGCAGGATATCTATGATTACATTGTCAATGAATAAGGATACTCATTCAAGGAGAAGATATGGAAACAAAGCATGTGGTTGCCGCAGTAATTATGCATAACGGAAAGATTTTTGCTACACAGAGAGGATACGGAGAATTCAAGGACAAATGGGAGTTTCCGGGCGGAAAGATTGAGCCCGGTGAAACGCCGCAGGAAGCACTTGCCCGCGAGATTCATGAGGAGCTGGACACGGAGATTGAAGTGGGTGAGCTGCTCGATACTATTGAAACAGACTATCCTACCTTCCATCTGTCTATGGGATGCTATCTCTGCACAGTAAAATCCGGAAAGTTGACTCTTCTTGAGCATGAGGCGGCACGATGGCTGGATTCTGCCCACCTGTATGATGTGGACTGGCTGCCTGCTGACCGGAGATTGCTGCCGTTGATTGAGGAGAGGATCAGGTAAAAGAAAGGAAACTTATGCAGAATCATCTGAAACGCTTCTATGATGCACAGAAGCGTGATAGTAAAGGTGTCAGGAACGAATTAAAAAAGAATAAAGTCGTTTATGTAAATTTAATCGTAACCTGACACCAGACATTTGAGAAGAAATATGACCGGATACTTAAGGATGCAATGGAAGGGTATAAAGACATACCTCCAAGTCCTTACTACCACGATGGATACAACCTAGCGGACGGATCGAATGTATTCAGCAGAGTATCTGAAGCATTTGGATAAAAAGATAAGGCCCGATAGCCTCCGACTGCTATCAGTCTAAGCTATGGGGCCTGGTGGTGCAAGCATAGGATCCGCAGGAATTCTCTGCTACACCGCTTCCTGTTCCGAATGGAATGGGTACAAGGCAAACCATGGAAATTATACAGACAATCAAAGAAAATATGAACCTGGTCGGATTAGGGCTGTTTGAGTACAAGCCAATCGGAGAAGAGAATTCTGTGATTCGGTCAGTTATTGATTTTTCGAAGGATTTAATATAGCAAATCGGACGCTCATGCACCCATTTTGACAGGCCTGCACCCATTTGCACCCACAAACCGAAAAACAGGTGCAAAATTAAGTGGGTGCAGGGGTTTCGGTCTGATAGATTGCGAGGAAATACATGAACGATTTTGAAAACAGTATAGACCGGTCAGATTCCCTTTATGGCCTGTGCTTTAACAGGTCTGTTGGCTGGCTGCTCCCGTTAGTTAACTCCATGAGAAAATACAGCCTGACTGCCAGCAGTATGTTCGCCGGTAGTCAGGCTGTTTTTCAACTATCCAAAAAGTTGTCAGGAACGGGTTATAAAAGAATAAAGTCGTTTATGTAAATTTAATCGGAACCTGACACCAGACATTTCAAGATTCTTTATATCATCTTCAGTGACATCCGTTAATATCATTTCGCCTTTATTCCTTCCTGGCGGGTATATCTGCGCAGAAATATGTGTGATTCTGAATAGGGACAGGTTAGCATGTGTAATACAAATATGCAAACACAAGAATATCATCCGTATTACGATTGTGCAAGATTTTGTAGCCGGACTGTTTTATAGTATCAATATAAGGGATGGAAGAAAGGGCTGTTTCGACATAAATGCATCTTCCGGGTAAGAATAAGGATCATATTAAAGCTTAAGCAGACAGGAGAAAAATGATGAGAGCAATTCGGCTTAGAACAGAATTTCTGAAGAACCCAATGGGGATTGATGTGGCAAAGCCCTGTCTTATGTGGAATTGCCAGGGCGGAAATAAGCAGACCGCCTGGCAGATTGTAACGGAAAAATGGGATAGTGGCAAAGTAAAGTCTGATTCCATGCGGGCAGAATATCCAAAAGAACTGAGCTCACGGGAAAGAGTGAACTGGAAAATCCGTCTGTGGGATGAAAATGACAAGCCCGGCGAATGGAGCGATGCGTTTTTTGAAATAGGGCTTCTCTGTCCGGAGGACTGGAAGGCCAGGTGGATCAGTGGAAATTATAAAGTGAATCCGAAAATGCGCTATCCGGCTGATTGCTTCCGCAGGGAAATCGTTTTGAACAGCCATAAAGAGATAGAGAAAGCACGCCTGTATATGACAGCCTGTGGCCTTTATGAGGCGAAGCTGGATGGGGAGAAGGTCGGAGATTTCTGTCTGGCTCCCGGCTATACCGATTACCGGAAGAGAGTACAATATCAGACTTATGACGTTACCGGCATGCTCAGGAATTCTGCGGAGACAGGTTCAGATGTCGCTGATATAGATACTGACGTAAAAGAGGAAGATTCTCATGCCACACGAAGAGCAGAAGACAGCAACAAGGTTCATGTACTCACCGTGCAGCTTGCTGACGGATGGTACCGGGGCTCCTGTGGAGCCTGGGGGTTGAAGAATCAGTACGGTAAGGAGACAAAGTTACTCGCCCAGCTGGAAATTTTTTATACGGATGGCACAAAGCAGACGGTTGTGACTGATGAGAACTGGCAGTGGTCTGATGATGGCCCGATCCGGTTTACGGACAATAAGGACGGGGAGATCGTTGAGGCCTTCCGGGTGCCTTCTTACGGTGGAAAGGCGAAGGTGACACAGCATGAAGTAGTTCCTGCTGCCTCGAATAATGTACAGGTGACGGAGCATGAGCGGCTGCATCCGGTTATTACGACAGCACCGAATGGCAAAAAGCTTCTGAACTTCGGACAGAATATTGCCGGGTATGTCACTTTCCGTGTCAATGCCCATA
>JAJGAH010000096.1 GCA_020844525.1 Eubacterium sp. | reverse complement strand
GAGAATTGAAGAGATCGAGGCACTTCTGAAGAATGTTGAGGTTGTCGTTGAGTCTGAGGCCGATGCCAATAAAGTCAACATCGGATGCAAGGTGAAGGTGCAGGATGTGACCTATGACGAGGAGCTTGAGTTCCAGATCGTGGGTTCCACCGAGGCAAACAGCCTCAAGGGAAAGATTTCCAATGAGTCCCCGGTAGGCAAGGCGCTGCTTGGACATTAAGTCGGCGAGACGGTCACAATTGAGACACCGGCAGGGGATGAGCAGTATAAGATCCTTGGGATTGAGAGAAATATCTGATTGACATACAGATCATAACGCAGGGTGCGTTTTTTTCAGGAGGGAAAGATGGCAGAGCAGAATCAGAACCACAATGCTAAGCAGAAACCGGAACAGGACATGAACCATATTCTGAAGGTGCGTCGTGATAAGCTGAAGGAGCTGCAGGATGCAGGCAGAGATCCTTTCAAAATCACAACCTATGACCAGACACAGCACAGTCAGGAAATTCTGGATCACTTTGATGAATTTGAAGGCAAAGACGTATCCATCGCCGGCCGTATCATGAGCAAGCGTGTCATGGGTAAGGCTGCCTTCTGTCATGTTCAGGACAAGCTTGGCAGGATTCAGTGCTATGTACAGCGTGATTCCCTGGGCGATGAACCTTATAAGGAGTTCAAGCGGATGGATATCGGTGATATCGTCGGCGTGAAGGGCTATGTGTTCAGAACCCAGACCGGTGAGATTACCGTCCATGCAAAGCAGATCATCCTTCTGTCGAAATCTCTTCAGCCGCTTCCGGAGAAATTTCATGGCCTTCAGGATACAGATACCCGCTATCGTCAGAGATATGTAGACCTGATCATGAACGAGGATGTGAAGAAGACCTTCATCAAGCGCTCACAGATCATCCGCGAGATCCGGAACTTCCTTGATGCGCGCGACTTTATGGAGGTTGAGACACCGATGCTGGTGGACAATGCGGGCGGCGCTTCCGCACGTCCCTTTGTTACCTACTATAATGCACTTGGCGAGTACAAAAAGCTCCGCATTTCCCTGGAGCTGTATCTGAAGCGCCTGATTGTCGGCGGACTCGAGAGAGTTTATGAGATCGGAAGAGTTTTCCGGAATGAGGGACTGGATCAGAGACATAATCCTGAGTTTACCCTGATGGAGCTGTATCAGGCCTACACCGACTACAACGGCATGATGGAGCTGACAGAGAGCATGTTCCGTTATCTGGCGGAAAAGGTGTGCGGCGGCACGAAGCTCTACTATGGTGACCAGAAGGAAGGAACCGGCAAGGAGATCGATCTTGGCAAGCCGTTCCGCCGCCTGACCATGGAGGATGCGATCAAGGAGCAGACCGGTATCGATTTTGAGACGATCAAAACCGATGAAGAGGCAAAGGCGCTTGCCAGAGAGCATAACATCGAATTCGAGGATCGTCACAAGAGAGGTGATATCATCAATCTCTTCTTTGACGAATACTGCGAGGACAAGATGATCCAGCCGACCTTCATCATGGACCATCCGATCGAGATCAGTCCGCTGACCAAGAAGAAACCCGACGATCCGAGAAAGGTAGAGCGCTTCGAGCTGTATATCAATGGCTGGGAGATGTGCAATGCATACTCCGAGCTGAATGATCCGATTGATCAGCGTGAGCGCTTTGCTGCGCAGGACGCATTGTCTGCACAGGGTGATGAGGAGGCTCAGCATACAGATGAGGACTTCCTGCACGCCATGGAAATCGGAATGCCCCCGACCGGCGGCATTGGGTACGGTATTGATCGTCTGTGCATGCTTCTCACAAACAGCGCCACTATCCGTGACGTATTGCTCTTCCCGACAATGAAGACCCTCAAGTCTGAAAACAATGAAGCACATGCGGACGAGAAGGCCGGTGAAGAGAAGGCTTCCGAGGCTGTTTCTGATCAGTCCGGGTTCTTTACCCCGAACGAAAAGATCGATTTTACCGGTGTGAAGATCGAGCCGCTGTTTGCGGATCAGGTCGATTTCGACACCTTCAGCAAGTCCGATTTCCGGGCGGTGAAGGTAAAAGAATGCTCGGCCGTTCCGAAGAGTAAGAAGCTCTTAAAGTTCGTTCTGGATGACGGAACGGGCACGGATCGCGTGATTTTAAGCGGTATTCACGCTTATTACGAGCCGGAAGAGCTGGTCGGAAAGACCCTGATTGCCATCACGAATCTCCCGCCGAGAGCGATGATGGGGATCGACTCCTGCGGCATGCTCCTGTCTGCGGTGAACGAGAGAAACGGCGAGGAAGAGCTGCATCTTCTGATGGTGGACAACCACATCCCGGCCGGCGCGAAGCTGTATTGATCCGGGGAAAATCACAGGCGGAAAACCTGCGGATTTTTACAACAAATCCAAGCCGATTTTTTGCAGTGACACCGGATTTACAACATTTGTACAACAAAAAGTCAAATGACGGTACATCGTAACAGATGACAGTATAAAGTAAAGCGTACGTCCCAGTTCCAAAAACATTAAAGGCACTCCTTTTCAGAATCAATCTGAGAGGGGTGCCTTTTTGCGTGCAAACAGCAGGAAAAGAGGCTGAAAAGCCTTTTATCACTGTTTGAATAGAAACCAGATGACGCAGATGCCTGTTATCCGGGCATCTGCCCACAAATCCACAAGGAGGAAATGTATGGAACAGGAGTATCAGGACATCACAAGACCAAGAGAGGTCCGGGAAGAGGTGAAGAAGCTGCGTAAAAAGTTTCTTCGCTATCAGGAAGCGGAGGTCGTGTACAGCATCTCGCACCGCAAGCTCATCGAGCTCGCGGATCGGGCTGGAGCGCTTTACAGGATGGAAGGGACGGTGCTGATCAACCGCGATATTTTCGATGCCTATCTCGAGAATTTTCATGAGAAGACCAGGGGAATCGGTAAGCGCGGTTTGAGCAAAGAAGAGAGGAGGCGAAAGGAGGAAAAGGCATGAGCGGGAAACTCTGGATGTTCTCGGATCAGCTGGACGATGAGGATTTGGAATTTGCAAGACACAGCTTCTTCCGCTATGCAGATGGAATCGCGTACTACAGACTGACGGAGAAGACGATTACCCGACTGGCAAAAGAAGCGGAAGCCATCTACAAGATTGACGGAAAGATGGTCCTTGTCCGGCGTGATCTCTTTGAGTCGTATCTCAGAAAACAGTACAGGAAAAACGGAAGAGGACCGGGATTGGAGGAAAAGGATGAAAGCAGCAGATAAGGAAAAAGCGATGGCGAAAATGGAACGAAGGCTGGCGTCTGGAATGAAACCGGCAGCCTATGCAGCATCAGAGGAAAAACCGGTCAGCAGAAAAACCGGGAGAGGCAGAACAGGAAATGGCAAAACGCAAGAGAAGAAAACCGGGAAAGAAGCCGTGAGGGAAACGCTGGCAGCGAGAAAAAAGATTTACGTCAGGTACAAGGAAGGGGCGGCACTATACAGCATGGGGCTGTCCAAGTTTCAACAGATGGCGCATGCTGCCGGAGCGGTTTATAAGGCAGACAAAGCCTGCTTTGTAAATCTGGAAATATTTGATGCATACTTTCAGACCTTCCGGCTTGATGAAGGAGGCAGATGATGGACAAGGAGAAAACGATGAACGCACAGGATAAAAGTGCAGCGACGCAGATTTCCATTCGTCAGATTCATCCCTTCCGGAATCATCCCTTCAAAGTGCTCGATGATGACCGGATGAAAGATCTTGTTCAGAGCATCAAGGACAATGGGATCCTGAATCCGGTTCTGGTGCGTCCTGATGAACAGGACGGATTTGAAATGATTTCCGGCCATCGGAGAATGCACGCGGCAAAGCTGGCGGGTCTGACCACCGTTCCGGCGATCATCAAGGAGATGACGGATGATGAAGCCGTCATCGCGATGGTTGACTCCAATATGCAGCGGGAGGAGATCCTTCCGAGTGAGCGGGCATTTTCCCTGAAGATGAAGATGGATGTGATGCGTCATCAGGGATATCGATCAGATCTACACAAGAATGAGACCTTGAATCATAGCAGGTCTTTGGCCACTGAGCGGCCGATGTCAGATGAAGATGAACGTATCAATAGTAGGATTGATAAAAATGGACAGAGAGTCACTTCCGCCACTGACCGGCCGAAGATAGAAAGTGCCAGAATAGCTGGAGAAGAATTCGGTCTTGGGAAAACGCAAGTCAAAAATTATATCCGTCTCACAGAGCTTACGCCCGATCTTCTGAATCTGGTCGATCAGAAAAAGCTATCTATCGTACTGGCTGTGGAGATTTCCTATTTTGACAAGGATCTGCAGAGAAGCCTTTACTCATATATTCAGAAAAATGGGATGATCAAGAAAACTCAGCTTGACGCACTGAAAAAGTTTAATTATGAGAATCTTACGGAATTCAGCGTGACGCAGGTGTTAAATGATGCCGTTTCAACAAAGGAAGACGATGGCAAAGTTGTGCTTTCGAGGCGGGAGCTGGACAAATATTTCTCTAAGACAGTGGAAACGGACAAGCGGAAAGAAGTCATCCTTGATCTTCTGGATCGATGGAAGCGGGGACAGAAGAGACCCTGAACAGACGGATGTTCGGTTGACGTAATGCAGGGGCCGTGTCAGGAATTCTGACACGGTTCTTGTGGATTTCATAAAAGAGTTCCTTCATAATTTATGTAGAAGCAAAGTCCGGATAACAGTTGTCGCCGGCGTAGTCCCCGACGTGCAGATCGAAACGGGCATGAGAAATCATTCCCGATGCTCCGGTATATGCAATGTATTCAGGAAACCGGACGACGGATAGGAGGTTGAAAATGAAGGTGCTCTGCGTTTTGGGTTTTGTGCTGCTACTGATGTTGAAAATCGTCCTGCTTCCGGTTCGGGCGCTGCTTGGCCTTCTCGATCTTTCCCTGGAATTTGTAGGGAAGATCGTCTGCAGAATTGGAGAAATTTTTGGAACCATTTTCTTATTGATCGTGGTCATCAGCCGTATCTGTGGCGATGTTTCCAACACAGCGTTCCTAGAGGGACTGATTTTTGCTGTCCTCGCCGCCGTTATTCCACGAGCATTGTGCATCCTCGGCGGAAGTTTGATTGCTGGAATTCAGGGCTTGTTGCGGCAAATCTGAATGCACTTTTGGTGAAAAATGTCATGCCGTGAGAAATGTTCAAGAATGTTGAGAAAATATCTATCTGCTGTCTATTGAGGCGGTTCTAAACCGGTGATAGTATTAGGATAGATAAATGGAAACGGCGAATGCCGGCGGCCATTTATTTTTCTTTTGCAAAAGAATAGGGAACGATAGACGTGAGCGTCAACCTGCGGAGTGATCTGCGGGCTGGCGCTTTTTTCATGCCCGGATTTCTGGAAAGGAGGCAGATTCATGCGTTCCATTGGAGAAAGGTTGAAGGAATGGAGGCAGGCGGCGGGTATGAAGCAGGATATCGCCGCCATGCGGATGGGCATGTCAAGAACTACGCTGAGCGCGATTGAAGCAGGAAAGCGTGAAGTGCTTGCTAAGGAAATTCCAGGATTTGTGAGCCTCTATGGAAAATCCCCGGAGGAGCTCCTGGAAGGAATCAATGGAAAGGAGAACAGCGGAATAATGACAGAGGATATGGAACAGTTTGCGGACCGTGTGACAGATGAACTGATTGATCGTTTGAATGAGCGGGGCATCAACAACATTTCCATGGCTGTACACGATGTGAGTCATCAGGAAGAAGAGCATACGGAAGTATCGATTCACGAGAGAGCTTCCGGTATTCAGGTGAATGTAAACCTGTCGGACATGCAGGAAGAAGTCAGGAACGGAGGGGATTTTAACGATATCGTTTCCCGCGCAGCGGATCAAATTGCCGACAGAATCGGCATGGCGCAGAAGATTGATCTCTCTGCCCTTGGTGATTACGAACAGATTAAGGACAGACTCATCATGGAGATCGTTCCGACAGGCGGAAATAAGGAGACACTGGAGAAGGCTTCCCATATGGAGATGGAGGATCTCTCTGTGGTCTATCGTATTTTCCTCGGAGAGAACGAGTTGGGCAGGAACACCGTACTGTTGACCGATAAGATGCTTGAACATTATGGTGTCTCCCCGGAACAGTTAAGAGCGGATGCCGGTGAGAGTGCGCCTAAGCTTTTACAGCCTGTAATTAAACCGATCTCCGAAGTGCTGGGGATGCCAATGGGATCGGGAGCAGAGGACACATTGTATGTGGCCACTGTGCAGGGGATGAATTATGGTGCCGGCGTCTTGGCGTATCCTGGATTTCTGGACGATGCAGCAGAAAAGCTTGGAGGCGATTTCTTTATTCTTCCCTCCAGTATTCATGAAGTCCTGCTGATGCGGGATGATGGCGGAATCAAGGCACAGGAACTGCAGGATATCATTTCCAGCGTCAACAAAAGTGAAGTGATGCCGGAGGAACGACTTTCCGATCATGCTTACCGGTATGACACCAAAGCGCATGCGTTTGAACTCGCCGAGCGCTTCGAGGCGCGGCAGAGAGAAAATCCGGAGCATACTGCTGAAGATGGAAGAGAATCCGTGCTGACAAAGCTGGAGGACAAAAAATCAGAAGCTGCAGTAAAGCAGACAGCAAGAGATACGGCAGTCAAAGCCAGCCGTATGAGGGGAGGCGAGGCGATATGAATGAGGCGATTGCAATTGAAACCCTGCAGAACACTCCGCCGAAGAAATATCCGCAGCCGGAACCTTATCCGGTCAACTGCGGTCATCCCTGCTGTTACGGACATGGACATCCCTTCTGCTTTCCCTGTATGAAGAAGATTCTGGAGGAACATCGAAAAAACAGGAAGGAGCAGTAAAGCTTTGCCGTACGACTACTTTTATGAGGAGCAGTCGGAACAGTTCTCATTTTATCGGATCCCGAAGGCACTTATGACGGAGAAAACATTTGACGGACTCTCCGGGGACGTCAAGATCCTCTATGGACTCTGCCTGGATCGCGTATCTTTGTCGAGAAAGAACCGATGGGTGGACGCGACAGGCAGAATTTATATCTATTACACGCTGAACAGCATCATGGAGGATGTCGGATGTGCGGTACAAAAGGCGGTAAAACTTCTCGGAGAACTGGAAAAATACGGACTCATTGAGCGCGTCAGGCAGGGACAGGGCCGCCCGTCCCGGATCTATGTGAAGAACTTTCTTCCACCGCTTCGGAACTCAAAGAACAAGGACTTTGAAAATCATAGTTCCGAAACTTCCAAAACCAAAGTTCAGGGACTTCGAATATCAAAGGGGAATAATACTGAGAAGAATAATACAGATATGAATGATACGAATCGAATCTTATCCGGGATGGGATGTGATGACGATTCGAGAGAGCAGTATCGGGAGTACTTTCGGGAAAAGCTGGCTATTGAAGATCTGAAAGAGCGCTATCCGTATGACCGGGAGACATTGGACGGGATCGAGGAGCTGATCCTTGATGTGGTCTGCAGCGGGAAAAAGACCATCCGAGTGCAGGGAGAAAATTTCCCGGCGGGCGTTGTGAAGAGTCGTTTTATGAAGCTTCGTTTTGACCATATCGAATATGTCATGGAGCAGCTGCAAAAGACAACGACAGACATCCGAAATATCCGCCAGTATCTCATTGCCGCTCTCTATAATGCGCCCTGCACCATTGATAGCTACTACAGACAGGCGGTCAGGCACGATTTCGCCTACCCGGAGGATAAAAAGGAGGCAATACAAGATGAAGGACATACACTTTGAAACCAATTTGGATCCACTGAAGGATGGCATGGTTTCTACCAGAGAAGATCTGGACAGACTGAGCCGCCATGCCGTTATTATTGGAACGAATGGCCGGTATCGGAAGGTTTCCATGAAGGAAGCCGGGAGCATTATGGAATCCATGCAGAGTTGCTCGGCGACAATGCTGGTTGGCGAGGAGAATTTTGCTGTCGTCTACAATGTGGAAAAGACATTCCGGATGGACGGAAATATCTTTCTTGTGGGCAGCTTTCTGGTTATGAAAATGGAAGGGCAGCGCATGTTCCCGCTTTCTGACCGGGATTTTGGACGGCTGTTCATGATCCTGGCTGGAAAAATGGAGGAATTCCGGAATGGGGATG
>JAJGAH010000095.1 GCA_020844525.1 Eubacterium sp. | reverse complement strand
GCAGTATCAAAACCGATGGTATATTCTGTGCACGCAATATCCAGGTCGATGGTTCCAGGTACGCCGATCGCGTTGATGCCTTTGTCTGCAAGCTTCTGTGCACCTGCAAAGGAGCCGTCACCGCCGATAACTACGAGTCCGTCGATACCATATTTGCCACAGGTAGCCACAGCCTTGTCAATTCCCTCATCTGTGCGCATCTCGGCACAGCGGGCGGAATAAAGGATCGTACCACCCTTTCCGATAATATCAGATACGTCCTTGGCATTCAGGTCTACAATTTCTTCATTAATCAGTCCCTCATAGCCTTTCAGAATGCCCTTTACCTTAAGCCCTTTGCCGATCGCGCGACGGGTAGCTGCACGAACCGCAGCATTCATGCCCGGCGCATCACCACCACTGGTAAGGATGCCTATTGTTTTGACTTTATTCTCTGCCATTATCGTTCCTCCGATTCCACATTAAAAATGTATTAGGATATTACGCTCTATGACGATACTTATGCGCGATTCCTGAAGGATCACCAGATTTTTACCTGAAAATCCTGCCCGAACCGAACATTTTATATTTTAATGCATATCTTATTGCTTTTCAATGTTCTTTTCAACGACTTTCACATTACCGTCGCCGTATTTTTGCTTCAAAGTGACGAGAATCCCATCCGCGTCCTGCGCGTCTGCAAAGCAGTTCAGCCGCTTCATTGCCCGCTCTTTTTTCAGATAGACAACAATCCGGTCTCTTCCCCGGAAGGAAGCGGCGAGCTTCTCAATCTCCCCTGCTTCTTTTTCATAGGTGTCCTTATCCGGAAACTGAATCCAGACCTCGGAGGGCACTTCAGAGAAAGGCACCACGCGCTCCAGAATCACTTTGCTCGGCCGGTCTGCCTCTACAGAGACCCGCCCCCGGATAAAGAGCTTCGCATCCTCGCTCAGAAGGCCGGAATATTGCTCATAGCTCTTCGGGAAAACAATAATTTCCACGGAGCCAAGCAGATCCTCCAGGGTCAGAAAAGCCATAACCTGATTATTCTTTGTGTACTTGATCGTCTTTGCCGTAAGCATGCCGCCGACGATCACCCGGCTTCCGTCCCTGACCTTCGGGACGCCGGTCTCTTCATCAGGCACGAAATCTGTCGTGACAGCCGTCACATTTTTACGCCACTTTTCCTCATACTGTTCCAGCGGATGACCGCTGATATAGATGCCGGTCACTTCCTTCTCCATAGCCAGCTTTTCTTCCTTATCAAACTCCCCAACATCCGGAAGACGGATTTCAAACTGTGCTCGGGAATCCTCGCCCATAAAATCAAACAGTGTCATCTGTCCGGTCATATTGCTCTTCTTGTCCTGGCTGACCTGATCAAGGATCATGCTGTACACCTGCATGTACTGTTTGCGGGTACCGCCAAGGGTATCAAAAGCCCCTGCCTTGATAAAGCTCTCGAGGGTGCGCTTATTGACCTCTTTTCCGGAAAGCCTCTGGCAAAAATCCCGCAGGCTCCTGAACGGCCCGTTCACAGTACGCTCCGCCTCGATTGCATCCATAACAGGCCGTCCGATCCCCTTGACAGCAGAAAGTGCATAGCGGATTTTTCCGTCTTCCACAGAAAAACTGCCCTCACTCTTATTGATGTCCGGCGGCAGTATCTCAATGCCCATGCTTTTACAGTGCAGAATATACTCTGAGCATTTCCCGGGATTATCAATGACCGAGGTCATCAGTGCCGCCATGAACTCAACCGGATAATAGTACTTCAGCCATGCGGTCTGAAACGTCACGACCGCATAGCAGGCTGCATGGCTCTTGTTGAACGCATACTTTGCGAAATCGATCATCTCATCGTAGATTTTATTGGCCGTCTGCTCATCTATGCCATTCTTTATACAGCCCGGGATATGCTTTTCCTCATTGCCATAGACAAAATTGTGACGTTCCTCCTCCATCACATGCATCTTCTTCTTGGACATCGCACGCCGGAGCAGGTCTGCGCTCCCATAAGAATATCCTGCCAGCGAACGCACAATATTCATAACCTGCTCCTGATAGATGATGCAGCCGTATGTGGATTTCAGAATCGGCTCAAGCTGCGGACAGTCATAACGAACCAGCTCCGGATGCTTCTTGCCCTTAATATAATCCGGAATAAAGTCCATGGGACCGGGACGGTACAGAGCCACACCGGCCACGATATCCTCCAGCGTGGTCGGCTTCAGTTCCTTCATGAAACTTGTCATGCCGGCAGATTCCAGCTGAAAAACGCCCTCGCACTTTCCCTCACCGATCATGTGCATGACGCCCGGGTCATTATAATCGATCTTCTGCAGATCAATCTCCTTCCCGGTCCTCCTGCTCGCCATATCGGCCGCGTCCTGGATGACCGTCAGCGTCCGAAGGCCAAGGAAATCCATTTTCAGAAGGCCCAGCTCTTCCAGCTCCGTCATATTGTACTGCGTCGTAATGGTACCATCCGCAGCTCTCTGGAGCGGAACGAACTCATCAACCGGTTTTGAAGAAATGACAACGCCCGCGGCATGCATCGACGTATGACGCGGCAGCCCCTCCAGCTTTCTCGCCATATCAATCAGATGATGCACCTGTTCATCGGAATCATACTGCTTCTTCAGATCCGGATTCATCGACAAAGCCTTATCGATAGTGATATTCAGCTCATTCGGTATCATCTTGGCCGTGCTGTCACAAAGCGCATAGGGGAGGTCCATGACGCGGCCGACATCCCGGATTGCATTTCTGGCAGCCATGGTCCCGAAGGTGACGATCTGGACCACGCGATCTTTGTGATATTTCCGAACGACATAATCGATGACCTCCTGCCGGCGCTCGAAGCCAAAGTCCACATCAATATCTGGCATGGAGACTCTCTCCGGATTCAGAAAACGCTCGAAGAGGAGACTGTATTTGAGGGGGTCAAGCTCGGTGATGCCCATCGTATAAGAAACGATGCTGCCCGCAGCACTTCCTCTTCCGGGGCCCACAGGGATACCATGTTCCTTTGCGAAATGAACGTAGTCCCATACGATCAGAAAATAGTCCACATAGCCCATCGTACGGATAGTGTTGAGCTCATACTCCAGCCGGTCACGGATTTCCTGTGTGAGAGGCTGATAAAGCCGGTTCGCCCCGTCATAGCAGAGCTTCCTCAGATAAGTCCACGCCGTGAAGCCCTCCGGCACCTGATACTCCGGCAGCTTCAGATCATGGAATCTGATTTCCACATTGCAGCGGTCTGCAATTTTCTGTGTATTTTCCAGCGCCTGTCCTGCATAGGGAAACAGCGCCCGCATCTCATCCTCGGACTTCACGTAGTATTGTCCGCCCTCGTAGCGCAGACGGTTTTCGTCGCTTACCTTCTTGCCTGTCTGAATGCACAGAAGAATATCATGGGCGTCCGCATCCTCAGCCATGGTGTAATGGCAGTCATTTGTGCAGACCAGAGAGATGCCGGTTTCCTCGCTCATCCGCATCAGCTGCGCGTTTACCGTCTTCTGCACCGGAATCCCGTGGTCCTGCATCTCCAGGAAAAAATTGCCCTTACCGAATATTTCCTCATAGCGAAGAGCAGCCTTTTTTGCCTCCTGATATCTGTCCCTTGCAAGATTTGTGGCGACCTCTCCCGCCAGGCACGCCGAAAGCGCAATAATTCCCGTATGATATTCACGCAGGACCTCCAGGTCCACCCGCGGTTTATAGTAAAATCCCTCTGTAAATCCCTTGCTGACAATCTTCATCAGGTTATGATATCCCTGCAGATTTTCCGCAAGAAGGATCAGGTGGTAGTACCGGTCCGCATTCGCACCGGTCTCCCGGTCAAATCTGGACCCCGGAGCCACGTAAACCTCACAGCCGAGGATCGGCTTGATTCCCTGCGCCATGCATTCTTTATAAAACTGAATGCAGCCGTACATGACCCCATGATCAGTAATCGCTGCCGCATTCATGCCAAGTTCCTTCACACGGGACACATAATCCCTGATCTTGTTGGAACCATCCAACAGGCTGTATTCTGTGTGAACGTGTAAATGAACAAAACTCATTCAGGTCTGATCCTCCTTTTCTCTTACTGGCTCACAATAAATTTTCGACTGGATTTTACTGATCTCCCAAAATATATGATGTCCTTAATTCTTCAGATAAATCTGTCCATCCTCCAGACGGATTTTTCCTTCCTTTAACAGGTGCCCGACAGCACGCTTGAACGCAGCCTTGGAAATGCCAAACTTCCGGTCGATCAGCTCCGGAGCCGCCTTGTCATCAAAAGGAAGCACGCCGCCCTCTGCACGGATCGCCTTCTCAATTTCCTCTGCATCCACATTCAGCTGAAGATATGCCTTCTGCTTCGGTGAAACCGTGAGCTTCCCGTCCTCCTTCACCTGCGTAATCCGCAGGTGGAGCAGATCCCCCGGCCGGAATGCCCCCTGGGCATCCTTCCTCGGAATCAGTGCGGAATATTTATCGTCAACTGCCACAAAAACGCCAAAATTCTTGCTGATTTCATAGACACGCCCCTGCACAATGTCACCGGCTTTATAGGGCGAATCCGTCTGCAGATAATGGTACACCTTCATCGTGGCGCAGAGACGGCTGCTCTTATCAATATACAATGCCACCAGCACATCCTCCCCCTTCGCAACCTTTGCAGTCTGCTCATGGAAGGGAAGCAGGAGATCCTTCTCCAGTCCCCAGTCAAGGAACGCACCAATCCGTGTAACCTCCTTTACCTTCAGCACCGCAGTCTGCCCCAGTTCCAGCTTCGGCTCTCTTGTGGTAGCAATCAGCCTGTCCTGTGAATCACGATACAGAAAAACTTCAATCGCAGTACCGATCTCCGCATCCTCCGGCACCTGCTTTGCCGGAAGAAGCACCTGCTCATCCCGTCCAGCCTTTGGATCATCGGAGAGATACACACCAAAATCCTGCTTCTTCAATACCCGTAATATCTGTCTTTTCCCCAGCTCCAGCATGTCTTTCCGTCCTTCCTTTCACTAATCCTTATCATCTTCCGCTGTAATATACATTTTTACCCGTGATATATATTATAAGCGGTGCTCTGAATTTTTACTCTTGTAACATCTTCAACCGTGTTATTTTTCCAACTGCGATACCCACTTTTCCTTGCGAGGCAGATCTTCTCCAATAGTTCACAATTCTGTTCAGTTATCCTTATTGATACTCGGAAATAAAATACTTTTCTCCCTGCAGATCCAGGAACTGAACATAATACCGTCCATCCTGCTCCGCACGCAAGGGGATAATTGTATCGCCAAGCTTAACCTGACGAATCCATTCCACCCGAAGATGATGCACTGTAAAATCATCCGGCAGAAACCTTCTGGACAAACGCACATACTGCGCATTATTCATGTGCCCGTTGACATCCAGATGCTCTTCACGGATCGCGATTTTCTTCTGCTCTTCCCCGTCATCCGGCATACGGATCTTGCGTTTCCCCAGATCCTCTTCCAGCTTCCAGTCCGGATTCGGTCCATAACCGTCAATCTGCTCCTGCGGAATCACCTCCGGCACACCAGCTGTCATATTCATCAGCACCCAGCTGGAAGTGGCAAGCGCAAGCGTATGACCCTCATTGTCCTCTACAGAGAAATCACGAGATGCCAGAAACTTCCGGAATCCATGAGACCATGTACCAACCGTAATCTTCTCCTGAAATCGGGGGAACCGAAAAATATGCGCCTGCATGTTCACAATCATCCAGGCCACACCCTGCTTTCTGTTGTGTTCAATGCCAAGCCCCACATCCTCACCCTGAAAGGTGGCTGTGTCCTGAAAATAATTCAGGAGTGTATAGGGCGTCATGGAAAGCCTGTCATCTACTTCGCTGAAGCGAACTCTGCCGGTATAAAAATATTTCATATACTTTTCCTGTCCCTCTCTTTCGCGCGCTTCGCGTGACTCGTGCTCATACCTGTTACCTTCGAAGGCCCATCCAGCCTCTTTCGCGCGCTTCGCGTGTGACTAGTCTGGCTGTGTCTTCGAAGAGCTTATACAGTAAAAAAATAAGCGACCACATCACATGGATGTAGTCGCTTCTCACTGGGCTACCTGGATTCGAACCAGGAAAATGACGGAGTCAGAGTCCGTTGCCTTACCATTTGGCGATAGCCCATTGCTTATTGCCTTGTGTCCTGCAACATGTGATATCATATCAGACCCATGAAAAAAATGCAAGCATTATTTTTATTTTTTTCAATTTTGTATAAAATACAAACAGTTCCGCAGCTTTCATTACGTAAAAGGCATAAATTTCACAGACCATTTGTCAGAGTATTAGCTTTGTTACAGCCGCTTTGCAAATGACAACAGGACTGTGAAGTTCCTGCCAGCATATATTCAGCAATAATTCACAGTGCCATTTGTCAGAGCATTAGTGGCTGTTCAAAGATTTATCGGGCAGGCGCACCAGCACAAAACAGACTGCCGCTGCCACGGTCTCCGCCACATAACAAAACACCGGCACTTTCCCGCCAGAGAGCATCGAATAGATACGATCTCCGAAAATCGCCCAGGCATTGACGCACATGTGCGCGGCGACAGCAACCCGCAGATCTCCGCTCTTCCGGTATACCCACACCAGGAGAAAGCCAAGCAAAAAAGCATAAAGGAACTGAATCACATTGCCATGATAGATGCCAAAGCAGAGCGCACAGATCAATGCTCCCATCCATCTGCCTGTATAATACTCCGCCCTCCTGTACAGCATGCCACGGAAAATCATTTCCTCCGCAATCGGTCCGAGAATCACCGTGCCTATGACCAAAAGAAGCAGGTTCTGATTTTCGAACGCAGCGGCAGCATTCCTCGTATAACCGGTAAAAATACTCTCCAGACCACTCTTTGTGATCACAGTGCTCCAGAGATGTCCGGCGAAGGTAACAAACAGACAGGCTACAGCAGCCCGCCAGGGCTTCCAGCCGCCCTGCGCCATGGGAAAGCGCATGGAATCCACCTTGTAATTCTGCCTTTGCATCACAATGGTAAAACTGTAGGTTGTGATACTGATCCACATAGGCAATGTACGGACCCGCTCATAGATCAGGTTCGGATCATACTCCCCGGTCAGCAGTCCTGCGATCAGAAGCAGGACGATGGTAGCGGCTGCCATGCAAAGCAGGATAAATACCAGGGGGAACATGACGTCCCATACTTTCTGTCTCTTCGTCATAGGCATCCTTTTCTGATATATATCAGCAATCCTTCCAGTGACATGAGTAATGTGAGTAAAATACTTTACTTCAGCCACATTCACACATACCATCTGCAGCAAAAATCATCAGCCGCTTCGACAGTGTTGTTTAAAGTGTTACTTACAGTGTTACCAGGAAATCCTTGAGCTCTTTTACAGAATCGAAAATCAAATCCGCACCGGCGTGCACAAGCTCATCCCGGTCACCATATCCGTAGGCAGCACCAATCGAACCGATCCTGCACTCTTTTGCGCCGATCATATCGAACTTGCGGTCTCCCACCATGAAGACCGACTCTCTGCGGTCCTGATAGCCGGATCTCTCCAGCACATCTTCAATCAGCTGGGCCTTGGTCCTGTTCTGTTCCTTATCATCCAGGGAGATACCGCAGATGTAATCAAACCATTGCAGAATTCCGCAGCGCTCCGCAATTTATC
The DNA here is from genome assembly GCA_020844525.1 of Eubacterium sp. Classification (GTDB taxonomy): domain Bacteria; phylum Bacillota; class Clostridia; order Lachnospirales; family Lachnospiraceae; genus Bilifractor. The sequence goes on along the minus strand of JAJGAH010000095.1, from coordinate 506 downwards.
TGGCAAACTTCTCCGGCTTTGATGTAGCCATGCCGATGCGAAGTCCCCGCTGCTTTAAGGTATGCAGCATCTCCGGGATTCCCGGATAGATGCTGCTCTCGAACTTCCCGATGGATTCATATCGCTTCCGGAACCACCGCACCGCCTGGACCGCCTGCTCCTCTGACATACCAAGATGTACAAAGCTGTCATTGAGAGGCGGACCAACAAAAAAGCCCAGCTGATCCAGGTTATAATGCTGCCAGCTCATCTGATCGAGCGCATACTGTGCACTTTTCGTGATGCCAGGTCCTGTATCTGCCAGCGTACCATCAAAATCAAAGAGAACCATTTTCTCCATAGACGTCACATTTCCTCCGGCGCACGGAAGCCGAGAACCTGAATTGCATCCTCCAATGCTCTCTGCACAGTCTTCAGCAGAAGCAGCCAGGACTTTTTCTGTCTCTCGTCCTCTTCCGTCAGGATACGGTTTTCATGATAAAAGCTGTTGAAATTATTGGACAGCT
>JAJGAH010000094.1 GCA_020844525.1 Eubacterium sp. | reverse complement strand
GTGATTATCCCCGGATCAATACAGCTTCGCGCCGGCCGGGATGTGGTTGTCCACCATCAGAAGATGCAGCTCTTCCTCGCCGTTTCTCTCGTTGACCGCGGACAGAAGCATGCCGCAGGAGTCGATCCCCATCATCGCCCTCGGCGGGAGATTCGTGATGGCAATCAGGGTCTTCCCGACCAGCTCTTCCGGCTCGTAATAGGCGTGAATACCGCTTAAAATCACGCGATCCGTGCCCGTTCCGTCATCCAGAACGAACTTTTGTTGGTCCACCACCTGTTGCTCCGACCAGAACAGGAGGAACTGATGGCTAAGTATAGGCATTTGAATAGCGAAGACCGTTCTCACATCGAGACTGGTCTGAATAACAGGCAGTCGTTCAAGGAGATTGGTGAAAAGGTAGGTAAGGATTGCTCCACTATCTCCAAGGAGATTCGTTCCCATATGGTTTTCAGGAAGACCGGTGCTTACGGACGTCCGTTCAGAATCAGATGTACAGTAGCACGGGGCGAAAAAATGGAACTTTCGGTTGCAATCCAGGCAAAGGTGGAAGTTACCCCTTCAAACTGGAACTTCGGATTTCAACCGAACATTTCTTTTTCCGGTATTCTCTGTCCCACGGATTTCCTCATGATAGAAATAATCTACGATCACCGGATGCCCCTGCGGGACTCTGCCATAAGGCATTTCATTATCCACAAAGGCACAATCATACTTCTTAGCCATTTCCTCAGCTTTTACTTCAAGTGCTTCAAAGTAACTGCGGTTATGCTTGTTATAGATCTCGTCGTAAAGTGGTACAAGATCAGGATATTTTCCGGCGATATAATCCATAATTGTTTTTTTGAAACCGCCTCGAAGATTGAGATTTTCGAGCCAGAACAGATCGCACTGATCCTTTACCCGCTCAAAGATTGCTTTAAAATCCGTGATACCGGGGAATACCGGGGATACGAAACAGACTGTACGGATACCTGCTTCATATACCTGCTTCATAGCAGAGATACGGCGCTCAATGCTCGAAGCAGAGTCCATATCATTCTTGAAATTTTCATCCAGTGTGTTGATCGACCATGAAACGGTTACACGTCCAAGCTTCTTCAGCAGATCAATATCCCGTACCACAAGATCCGACTTTGTGCAGATCAGAATATCTGCGTCACTGCCGATCAGCTGCTTCAGAAGTTTTCTGGTATTCCCGAATTGCTCCTCCTGTGGATTGTAGCCATCTGTCACAGAACCGATGACCACCCGCTGTCCGGCATATTTCTTCGGATTTTTAATTTCCGGCCAATGCTTCACATCAAGGAAAGTGCCCCATTCCTCCTTGTGCCCGGTAAAGCGCTTCATAAAAGAAGCATAGCAATACTTGCAGGCATGTGTACAGCCCACATAGGGATTGACCGAGTAACCGCCTACCGGCAGACTGGACTTAGTCATGATGTTCTTTGTTTCCACCTCACGAATGAGGATTCCATTTATTACTTCTTCCATGATTTCTGTATCTCTAACACTTTATTAAATTCTTCCGGCATCTCCTGAATCATATTTTCATCCCCTATGATAGGGACAAGGTCTTCCTTCATAAACACCGGAATGCCGAGCTTATGTGCCTGGTCCGCCAGAGACCATGACCATTCCGGCTCCGTATGAATCTTCCTGCTCTGAGCTCCGGTCATGGTGCCCACAACGATCCAATTGATTCCGGAAAGGTCAACTGTGCCGGGATCATCGAATAACGGCTCAAAGGTAACATGGTAATGTTTTGCTCTGACATTTTTCCGAAGGGCGTCGATACGCCACAGTTCTGCTTTCCTCGTCACCGTAACGCCAAACCATGCGTTTTCCAGATCGGTATCAAAATCCAGCAAATCAGGTCGCTTGGTAAGGAACAGAAACTGATGCTGTGGATTTTCACGGATCTTTGCAAATACCTCGTCTCTCCATTCCGGCTTCCATCCGGAGAGATCGCTCATGCCGGTAAGCAGAAAGTTCTGCGGACGTTTCTTTTCCATCATCTTGAGCTTACCCGGAAAAAATTCAGGGTCAGCGAAGTCATCAATCATATGCCAGCGTTTCACGTTGTTGCGGGCATAGCAATATGTACACCCCACTGTGCAGCCAATGACGATATTCATGTTCTGAATCTGATCTTTGATACAAATACTCATGACTTCTGCCACTCCTCAAGATTCTTTCTGATGCGGTCGAGGAATTCCTCAAACTGGGTAATTTCTTCCTCAGAAAAACCTTTGTAGTAAATACTGCCCATCTCATCAGATACAGAATCGTACTCGCCCTTTAAGGCATGTGCTTTCTCAGTCAGAAACAGAAGTGTTTTCCTTTTGTCCGTTTCAGACTGAACACGGCTTATCAGCCCTTGATTTTCCATTCTTTCCAGCATCGTAGTAAGAGATGTTATCGCTAATCCGCATTTAGTCGAGAGTGCCCTGATTGAGATACCATCCTCCTGCCACAGCACATAAAGAATACGTCCCTGGGCACCATTAAACGCATCAATATTCTTTTCACTAAGAATCTTCTCGAAAATCCGGTCTCCAAGCTGTTTTATTTTGGAGACAAGAAATCCTCCATTCATTTCCATACAAAAGCTCCTATATAGTAGTTTATTAAAAACATACTATATAGGAGCTTTCTTGTCAACAATTTATATGTCTTAATAGGTAAATTCCGATTTACTTTCTCAGATCATAATACCCTTCTGCCCGGTATTTGCCATAGTATTCCAGGATCTGCTTACCGATAGCTTCAGGCTCGAAGTTGTATGCCTGACACAAAAACCGTATGAAGTCTGGCGTACTGATCCGACTGTGATCTTTATCGTAAAGATACTGTTGGTATTCCTCGTATTGTTTATTCGAAATGCTGTGCATGTGATTTCTCCCTTATATAAAATTAGACTGCCAAAGCAGCCGAACGTGAAAATGAAACCCCTGAGTGTGAAACGAAACCCCTACGCACAGGCTTCCTTAAATTGTATTAAATACGCAGTCTTATTTTCCAAAAATTCGAGAGACACAAGCTTCTTCTGGAAATTTTCCAAATGCTGCTTTCTGGTTCTGGTAACGGTCATCTGTTCTATGTCGGACAGTTCTTTCTTTAGATCATCCAAAAATAAAGGATCTATCACCTTGTGAATATTCTCAATGGAGGTGTAATGCATTCCACCGGAGCGGCGTGTTTCCGGATTCAGCGTTGATTCAAATACCGCCCCGAAGATGGTCGGGCTGATGTCAGACCAGTCGAAGTTCTCGCTTGCTTCTCTGAGAAGTAGTTCGCGGATCTCATCCGTAAACATTGGAATTTCAATGTTTTCATCTCTGAAAAGACCACCGTTGACATATGGAAATGCAGCAAGCTCCGGCTCAAGATAGGGATCTCTATCCTCCGGCTTTTGATCCAGTACGCGGAATAGATCAATTAACGCATTTCTCATTCTCTCGGTCCGGAAGCTCTGGAGATAATCATGGAACATCGCCCGTGCGCCAAAGATTCCGGCATCTTCCGCATACAGGCAAAAAACAAGACGTACGCACAATGCATTCAGACTTTTTAAAGAATGTTCATTCGTAGGATCTTTATATTGCTTGATTAATGTATCATATAGCTTGCCTACGATATCTCCGGCCTTTATAGAAATCTCCATCTCATGTGAGATCTCTTTAACATCCTTTTTCACCAAAAAATCAAGAAGAGCATATTTGGTCTGCAAATCAAGCAAGTCAACCTTGGTTGGTTCGGGGACAGATGCTTCCATATCATAAATCCAGATATGCAGGAAATTACAAGTGACAATCCATCTGGCCTTCTCTGACAAAGGGAGATTGTCATTATAACGCTTAGACTGTTCATATGGCGTCAGCATTTCTCCGCCAGACTGATGCTCTTTCTCATCAAGAGGATGCACAGACCCTTTTTGCTCGATCAGGGCTTTTACGGCTGGAATATATCCGTCTATGTATCTGGTATGGATTTTTCCATCACCTTCCGGCAATTTCACTGGTTTTTCAAATTGGATATAGTCAGTAACATCATTTACACCGAGAACATTTTGGAGAAGCTGGATCCAGTAGGAATGACAATCCTGTTTTTCATCGCCACCATTTCTCCATCTATTTACAAATTGTCTTGCGGCTTCGCGCTGCTCTGCATCTGTCATAATATGCTCCGTTCTGTGTATGGCCTTACTGCCGGCACACAATATTCTCTCTTAGGATTAACTCGCCTTCGTCGTTTCAATATAGTTGCGAAGTTCCTTTTTATATTTATAGTACGTCACTCTTGACACATTGCCAATCAGTTTCATAACTTCCGTATCTTTCAGCGTGCCGTCAAAATCCTTAGAGTACTTGCGGATCTGATCTTTGATCTTGGCAGCCTTTTTCACCGTTACGGTTGCACCAATGGGCCTTCCGATCTGTTTCCCGTTCCTACGGGCAGTCTCAATGCCCTCCCGGGTTCTCTGGTGCAGATCATCAATCTCCTTCTGTGCCTGGTCAAACGCAACACGGATTTGATTCTTCTCCAGCTCCTTCAGGAATTCGTTCACGCCGGAAAGGATCTTGTCTACAGCTGTTCCGGTCATCGGAACTGCTGTCCTCAATGCCTGCCGATATGTATCGGTATTGATCGTCGGCTCTTTCAGGAAGATCAGATTGACATCTTCATTGTAAAGCTTCTCGTACAGCTCATACCCTTCTTCCGCATTCCTGGACATACGGGACACAGAATCAAAGATAATGGTATCGCCGGGCCGGATCCGCTTCAGCAGCTTATCGAATTCCGGACGGTCCGTTGTCGTTCCTGTATAGACCTCCCGGATGATCTTTGCGTTCGGATATGCTCGGAGGATATTCCGTTCCTGTCTGTCTATGTTCTGTTTTGCTGTTGAGATTCGACAATATCCGTAGGTAAGATTCATAAACGCCTCCAAAATAGTTATAAAATAGACGACCGTTTATTTTGTAACGTTATTTTGCTTCTGTACCATCTCTAATACACACGGAAATAATGTATATATAACCGTTACGTCTATTATATAACATTTTATTTAGCTTTTCACCGGCTGTTGCAAAAAAATTGCCTACGATGACATGACCTGCGCTATGTAGAAATATCTGTTTTGAAACTCTATTCTTGCATAAATCTGCATCAAAAAAGGTATGCCTTGCGGCATACCCTAATTTATCAACCTTTGACCTTTTTATCATTCTGTGTTATCTTCTAGCTATAAGATGACACGTTGGATTCCAGCTCGTTTCGGACGTATACGCGAGGGGTTTCGCTACTCGCCACTGGTTTGGGCGTGTCATCTGCCAGAGGCTGATGCAATACCTTCTTGACTCCACCTGTTTCGGCAGGTGCACCCGAACTTGCATCAGTCTCAAGAAGGAGACTGGCGTAACACCTTCCGATCACTGACTGAGTTTTCAGCCACATTGGGACGTACGCCAGTCTTCAATTATCTCCCGTTTTCATATGGATTTGCATTTATAAATCGATATGTCACGTCTGTATCATATCTTTTAAGTTATGAAACTGCTATAGGTGCATCATTCTTTTCTATGGTATTTAGAAATACCCCCATCTCTCGAGCTTTTCAGATAGGTATATATCAGGAAGCATATTGGCAATTCTTTCAGGACGCCGTGAATTTTTCTAATCACTGATTTTAAATTTACGTTTGCTGTCGTTATATGTATTAATCCAGTCAATTTTATCTTGTACTGTCTCGCACCGATCCAGATCAGGAATTATAAATTTACCACAGCGATAGCCCATAACAATAGACATGATAACAGACCAATCTAGGTCTTTTACAATCATCCCACAGGCATTCATATCAACTTTAAGGAAAAAATTCTCCCATTCTGATTGTGTCCTTAAACAGTTAAACAATTTTTTCTTAGTATGCAAAAAAGTATGGCTTTTTTAAGTGCGCCCTTTTTCAAAGCGCGTGGCCGTTTTTGCATCAAGTAGTTATTATTAAAGTTGTGAAGTGCATGTTCATTGTCGCATTCTCTATGAATTTATCGCTCCATTCCGTGGAGCGATATAAAATAGGCCAACTTCACGGATTCAGGAAATAAGTATCAATAAAAGCCCCGTGTCGGCGTTTGCCGGCACGGGACTTTGTTTTTCAAGTCAGCACTTAGTGAGCTTCGAAGAAGCGGATGATCCCTTCCTCAACCTCGTTCTGGATATCCTTGTAGTTGTGGATCTCGTGGCGATATCCGCTGTAGACCTTCGTCGTGATGTCGTGGCCGCTGTCCGCGAGCCAGTTCGAGCACTGGTAGAGACCGGTCGCGTAGGTGCCGAACGGGTCCTGATCGCCGCCGATGGAGTAGATCGGAAGCTCCTTCGGAACCTTCTCCGCCCATGTGCTTCCCTTGACGTCATCGATCATCTCGAGGAAGTAGAGCAGGGCCTGGTTCGTGGTCGGCTTTGCAAATGAATCGAACGGATCGAAGGCGTGATCATACTGCACATGCGCATCGCTGCAGATCCACTCATTTCCGTATTTGACCTGGCCGCAGCGCTGAACCATCCATCCCATCATCGTTGTGGCGGCAGCGGGATCTGATTCCTTCGCCTTCCCTGCGTCGATGAGGGCCTGGCAGGCGCTTCGACCCTCTTTTGTCGGGAAATCGCCGCACGTGCCGCAGATCGTGGCTGCCTTCAGGTCAGAGCCGAAGCGCGCCATGTACTGCCGTGTGATGACAGAGCCCATGCTGTGCCCGAACATGTAATACGGGACAGCCGGGAACTTCGCGGCCGCAATGTCGTGCAGCTGCTTCTCATCCTTCACCATCGTCTCAAAGCCCGCGTCACCCCAGTCACCCCAGGTGTTGTTCATCATGGCGGTTTTTCCGTGGCCGACATGATCGTCTGCGGCGACGATGTAGCCTGCCTCCAGGAAATGTGCGATCATGTGGAGATACCGGCGGCTGTGCTCGCCGAATCCGTGGACGAGCTGGATGACGCCCTTCGGCTCCGCCGCAGGGACATAAATCCAGTACTGCACCTGGTCACGACCATTCACTGATAAAAAACTATCCTCAAACAGCATAAACGAATACCTCCTTGTTGTGAAGTTTTGCTCCTTGTGACTCTTATTATACGTCATTAATCCTTAAAATGCACGAAACACTGTGGCAAGGAATGTATGATAATATACAAAATGACGATATTGTATGGCGAGAGAGATAACACAGCTTGTCATCGGGCCAATGAATCGTTTCTGACAGATCAGTGACTTTGAGATCGCGCCGGTCAAGGGGTGAGAGCAAAATCTCCTGTTTAGAAAAGGGACGGGCAGAGCTGTACATTCAGTTCCGCCCGTCTTTTTGAAAAATAATGTGAGCATTCAGCGCTCAGATGGGGAATGCTCCCTCTGTTTTTTTAATTCTCCGCGGAGCGCTGAATTCCTATGAAACGGAGTATCATCTCCGCCAGTCTGTCGCTGTGGACCACATAGCTCGTATGCGTCGCGCACCTTACGATGATTTCGCGTGCTCCTTTGATGCAGGAGGCAATATGGTCCGTCTCTTCCTTTCGGACCATGTCGTGCTGGCCAGCGACGATCAACGTCCTTGCCGTGATTTTCTGCAGCTCCTCGTCCTTAATGTCCGGCTCCTCGACCTTTTCCCTGTGCTCCTCTGCAATCATATCGGCAAATGCACGGACATAGTCGGAGAAGCCGGCGGTAGTGTTCATTGGTTTCAATGCCTTTCTGTTATTTCGGTATTAAGTATTATACCACGAGCCGGAAGCGGGAATTCGGAAGCGGAGAGAACAGCAGATAGCTTGTGACAGCTTGTGTGACAATGACAGTAGGTCTTGCTAAAATATGTTTTATTAAATCACGTTTTAGTAAAACGTAATTTAGTAAAAGTGACGACTGGCGTGATATACTGCTTTTAAGTGATCGCGATGAAATATCCGGCTGCAGAATGACCGGGAAGTACGAAGCAGATCAGAATAAGTTTTTTACCGACGGAGGAAATGAATATGCGGCGCAGTGACAGAGAACTGACAGACCTTGAGGATATCCTTGACGTGATGCGGAAGTGTGACGTCTGCCGGATTGCCCTGAATGACGAGGACGGCTTTCCCTATATTCTCCCGCTGAACTTCGGCATGACCTGTAAAAACGGGCAGATTGAGCTCTT
>JAJGAH010000093.1 GCA_020844525.1 Eubacterium sp. | reverse complement strand
CGCTGACACCGGAAATGGTGCGCCGGGAACGGGAGCTGGAGGGTGACGGATTTTCAGAGGATTATCTGGAATCCATCGCAGTGTACCGTGCCTTCTGTGAACAGGCGCTGGCATTCGATGTCTTCTTTTTTCATGCCTCAGCAATTGCAAAGGACGGGGAGGCCTATCTGTTTTCCGGTCCCTCCGGGTCAGGAAAATCCACACACACTGCGATGTGGCGGAAGACGTTTGGAAACAGTGTAATTATGGTAAATGATGACAAGCCGCTGATCCGTTTCCGGGGCAGGAAAGCCTTTGTGTATGGTACACCCTGGGATGGAAAACAGCATCTGAATACGAATATCTGCCTGCCCGTCAAGGCGGTCTGCTTTCTTTCAAAGGGAGAGGAGAACCGCATCCGCAGGCTGTCGTACCAGGAAGCTCTGAAGCTGACAGAATCCCAGACATTTCATGCTGCAAGCTGGGAACACAGAAAGAGGAATGAGATGCTCTCCAGCATGCTTCTGAATATGGTTCCTGTATACAGCCTGTGCTGTGATATTTCAGAGCGGGCGGCGGTTACCGCCTATGAGGCAATGCGGCAGTAAAGGGGACAAAAATGTACGTTTGTGATATGCATACACATTCCATTGCAAGCGGTCATGGCACCTCCAGTACTATCGCGGACATGGCGAAGGCGGCGGCCGCAAAAGGCATTCAGGTTCTGGGTATTACCGACCATGGCCCCGCCACAATGGCGGCGGGTACGCTCTCTTATTTCCGGAGCCTTGCCCATGCGACCAGAATCCGTTCCGGCATCCGTGTCTGCTATGGTGCTGAGGTAAACATCACGGACTATGCGGGCAGTATTGATCTGCCTGACGATGTCCTGGACGGGCTGGATTATGCCATTGCAAGCATTCATCATCCGAATCTGAGGCCCGGAAGTGAGGCGGCCAATACACTGGCTTACACGCAGGCAATGCGGCATCCGAAGGTGCGCATCATTGGGCACCCGGATGACACACGTTATCCGGTGGATTACGAGATGCTGGCAGAAGCGGCGCAGGAATATGGCGTAGTAATTGAGGTGAACAATTCATCTCTTTCACCTGACGGATACCGGGGCGATACCCGTCCGAATTATATCAGGCTTCTGACAGCGTGCAGGAAGAGACATCTGCCGGTGCTGATGTCCAGTGACAGCCACGGACCGGCGCATATCGGTGATTTTACCTATGCGGAGCGCATGCTGAAGGAGATGGATTATCCCGAAGAGCTGATTCTGAACAGTTACCCGGAGAAAATCCGTGAGATTCTCGGTATAAAAGCGGTGGATCTGAAGCTTCCGGCATATCATCAGGGAATCCAGAGCCCATTTCAGGATTGAATTGGCAGTAAGAACTTCTAGCCAGTAGCAGAAAGAAGCTGGGAAAAAGCTGGAAAAAAGGGAGGACAGAAGATGGCAGATATTTCTCCTGAAGTCAAACAGAGAATCATTCAGGAGCTGGTACCCGGCAAGCAGATTTCACTGGCACATATCATCGCCGGCCCGGTGCGGGAGATGTACACAAAGCTGGGCCTGGATCCTTCGGTAGACTATGGCAATGCTGCTATCGGGATCATGACGGTGACACCCTGTGAGACGGCCATCATCATGGCGGATATCGCTTCAAAAGCAGCAGGTGTGGACCTCGGCTTTGTAGACCGTTTTTCCGGCAGTCTGATCATTACTGGTACGGTCTCGGAGGTGGAGGCGGCTGAAAAGGCAGTGCTGGATTACGTCGGAGGCACGCTCGGGTATACCGTCTGCCCGATTACACGGACATAAGGCGGTTGCCATGAAGAAGATTGTTCTGATGGGCCGCAGCGAGGCAGGAAAAACAACGCTGACGCAGGCTCTCAAGGGAAAGAAAATTCAGTACCACAAGACGCAGTACGTCAACAACTATGATGTCATTATTGACACACCCGGTGAATATGCACAGACAAAGTGGCTGGGTCATGCGCTGGCAATGTTTTCTTATGAGGCCGATGTGGTGGGCCTTCTGCTTTCGGCAATCGAACCCTACACGCTGTTCCCGCCGTGCTGCACAGCCACGTGCAACCGTGACACCATTGGCATCGTTACGAAGATCAACCATCCGATGGCAAACGTGAAGCGGGCTGCGGGGTGGCTGAAGCTGGCGGGCTGCCGGCATATTTTCTACGTCGATTCAAAGACTGGGCAGGGCATACCGGATATTCTGGAGTATCTGAAGGAACCGGGCGACATACTCCCCTGGGAACAAACAAAAAACCAACAGCAATGCATCCAGAAACCACACAAAACAACATAATTCTATTGACATTGATGAGCCGTATGGTATAATGTCTTCAGGATAAAAACCAACAAAAACTCAAAGCTTTTCACTAAATGAAGTATTTCAAGGAGGAAGTAGCAAATGGCAGTAAATGAGTTTGAAATCAAGAAGCAGATTTGTGACATCGGAAAGAGAATCTACAACCGTAACATGGTTGCTGCAAACGATGGCAACATCTCCGTAAAGCTGGATGATCATACATTCCTTTGCACACCTACCGGCGTATCCAAGGGATTCATGACTCCGGAATATATCTGCAAGATCGACGACAAGGGACAGGTTATCCACGCAAATCCTGGATTCAAGCCTTCTTCAGAGATCAAGATGCACCTGAGAGTATATGAGAAGAGACCGGATGTAGGATCTGTTGTTCATGCTCATCCTGTTTATGCTACAAGCTTCGCAATTGCTGGCATTCCGCTGACTCAGCCGATCATGCCGGAAGCTGTTATCGCACTTGGATGTGTTCCGATCGCTCCTTATGGAACACCTTCCACAAATGAGATTCCGGATGCAGTTGAGAAGTATCTGCCATACTTTGACGCTGTTCTTCTGGAGAGCCATGGTGCTCTGACATACTCCACAGATCTGCTTTCCGCATATCTGAAGATGGAGTCTGTTGAGTTCTATGCACAGCTGCTGTATCAGTCAAAGATGCTCGGCGGCCCGAAGGAATTCGATAAGGCTACCGTTCAGAGACTGTATGAGATCCGCCGCAAGATGGGTCTTCCGGGCAAGCATCCGGCAAATCTCTGCCAGAACAAGGGCGGTCTGAACTGCCATAACTGCGGAGGCTCCTGCAGCAGTGACGGACTTGGCGAACACACAGGCTCCACCTACGCACATGGCGCAGAGAACACAGAAGCAAATGCAGACACCGTAGCTGAGATCACCAGAAAGGTTATGGAGCAGCTCGGACTGAATAAGTAATTTTTAAGAGAACGGTCTTCTGACTGATTGCAGCCGGAAGGCAGCTCTGTGGAACATCAAGACAGAATACTCAGGACAGAATACTCAGGACAGAATACTCAGGATCAGATAACCTGAGTCAGGGCAATTTCAGAAATGCAAAATATTGGAGGTATCTATCGTGCCAGTTGATGAACGCATGGTAAAAAACATTGTTCAGGAAGTCATGGCAAAGATGAACATCAACGACAGCGTTTCTGGCAAGCACGGCATCTTCAAGGATATGAACGATGCCATTGAGGCTGCCAAGAAAGCGGAGAAGGTTGTTCGTGTGATGACCCTCGATCAGAGAGAGAAGATCATCACCATCATCCGCCGCAAGATTCGTGAGAACGCTGAGCTGATGGCCCGCATGGCGGTTGACGAGACCGGAATGGGCAATGTAGGACATAAGATTCTGAAGAATTATCTCTGCGCGGACAAGATTCCGGGAACAGAGGACATCACAACGGAAGCGTATTCCGGAGACCGCGGACTTACTCTTGTAGAGGAAGGACCCTTTGGTGTCATCGGTGCAATCACACCCTGCACAAACCCGCAGGAGACCATCTTCTGCAATACAATAGGCATGCTGGCTGCAGGCAATACAGTCGTATTCAACCCGCATCCGCAGGCGATCAAGACCACAATTTACGCTATCAATATGATGAACGAGGCTTCTCTGGAGGCTGGTGGTCCTGATAACATCGCCGTAACCGTTGAGCATCCGACACTGGAGACCAGCGCTGTTATGATGCATCACAAGGATATTCCGCTTCTGGTAGCTACCGGTGGTCCTGGCGTTGTAACCGCAATTCTTTCCTGCGGCAAGAGAGGCATCGGAGCCGGCGCCGGCAACCCGCCCGCACTGGTTGATGAGACTGCAGATATCCGCAAGGCTGCAGAGGACATCGTAAACGGCTGCACATTCGACAACAATCTTCCCTGCATCGCAGAGAAGGAAATCGTAGCTGTACAGCAGGTTGTGGATGAGCTGCTTCATTACATGGTTACAGAGCAGGGATGCTATCTCGCTTCCAAGGAGGAGCAGGACGCACTGATCCGCACCGTTATGGATGAGAAGGGCAAGCTGAACCGTAAGTGCGTAGGACGTGACGCTAGAACACTACTGTCCATGATCGGTGTTCAGGCTGATCCGAGCATCCGCTGCATCACCTTTATCGGCGAGAAGGAGAACCCGCTGATCAGCACAGAGCTGATGATGCCGATCCTCGGCATTGTTCCGGCGAAGGATTTCGATGACGCCGTTGAGAAATGCGTATGGCTTGAGCATGGCAACCGTCATTCCGCACACATTCATTCTCATGATGTACAGCGTATCACAAAGTATGCAAGAGCAATGGATACCGCGATCCTCGTAAAGAACGGCCCGTCCTATGCGGCACTTGGCTACGGCGGCGAGGGCATCTGCACATTCACAATTGCTTCCAGAACCGGCGAGGGACTTACAAGCGCGAAGACCTTTACAAAGAAGAGACGCTGCGTCATGGTTGACAGCCTTTGCATCCGATAAGCAGGAGGATATGACAAAATGGATATGAATCAGAATAATATAGAGGAGATTGTAAGACAGGTACTGTCCAGCATGTCCGGTACACCGGCACCTGCCAATGCACCTGTTGCGTCTGCACCGGCAGCCGGCGGCTCGATTCCGAAGACCGCACACGTTGCAATGCTTACTGCTCTGCAGCATTATGATGTCAAGGAGTTCCCGATCCCCGAGGTTGGCGATGATGACATCCTTGTAAGAGTAGAAGGAACCGGAATCTGCGGAACCGATCAGCATGAGTTCAAGAAGGATCCCTTCGGTCTGATCCCTGTAGCACTGGGACATGAAGGAACCGGTGAGATCGTTAAGATTGGTAAGAATGTCAAGGTCGACAGCGCAGGAAAGCCTGTAAAGGTCGGCGACAAGATTGTTACCTGCATGATGTTCAAGGATGATCCGGACATCACGATGTTCGACCTGAACAAGAAGAACGTAGGAGCTGCCGATGTATACGGCCTGATCCCGGATGATGAGACACATCTGAACGGATGGTTCTCCGATTACATCTTCATCAAGGGTTCCCGTGGGTCAACGTTCTTCAATGTTTCCGATATGGACCTGAAGAGCCGTATCATCATTGAGCCGGCTGCAGTTCTGGTACATGCAGTAGAGCGTGCGAAGACAACAGGTATCCTTCGTTTTAACAGCCGTGTTGTTGTACAGGGTGTAGGACCGATCGGACTTCTTTGCGTGGCAGTTCTCCGCACCATGGGCATTGACAATATCACAACAGTTGATGGCAATGATTCAAGACTTGAGTTCTCCAAGAAGATGGGCGCTACAAAGACCGTCAACTTCATGAACTACAAGGGCATCGACAATCTTGCAAATGCAGTTGCTGAGACCTTTGACGGACATCTGGCAGATTTCGCATTCCAGTGCACAGGATCACCGGTCGCACATTCGAACATCTACCACTTCATCCGCAACGGCGGTGGTCTCTGCGAGCTTGGATTCTTCATCAACAATGGTGATGCAACCATCAACCCGCACTTTGATCTCTGCTCCAAGGAAATCAACCTGGTTGGTTCCTGGGTATATACACTGAGAGACTATGTAACCACCTTCTCCTTCCTTAAGAGAGCGAAAGCAATCGGCCTTCCGGTAACGGACCTGATCACAGATGCGTTCCCGCTTGACAAGATCAACGAGGCACATGAGTTCGCACTTGCACAGAAGGGATTCAAGATCGCGGTTACAAATGTTCCGCTTGACGGAAACACAAATAATCACTGATCATACTTGACATAGATCTGACGGACTACGATACTGATGGAAAGGAGTGCAGGACATGGCAAAAGCCGTAGGAATTTTGGAGGTTTACGGTCTGACATGTGCCTTTGTGGCTGCAGATGCTGGCTGCAAGGCGGCAAATGTCACACTGGAAGTCTTCGACAAGAACAAACCTGCACACGCCGATGAGCTGCCCATTCCGCTGCTGGTCACAATCAAATTCAGAGGCAATGTCTCTGAGGTGAATGCGGCAATGGAGGCAGGCATTGCAAAGGCTAAGGAGATCAGCGGCGTAGTCCAGCAATATGTCATTCCCAATCCGGATGATCCGGGTGTTGAAAAGATGCTGAAGATCAGCGCGTTAGACAAGTTTTAAAACTTTTCAGGAGGATGTAAGAAATGTCACAGGAAGCTTTAGGTATGATTGAGACCAGAGGCCTTACAGCTGCAATTGAAGCGGCTGATGCAATGACAAAGGCTGCAGAGGTTCATCTGATTGGAACAGAGAAGATCGGATCCGGACTTGTAACCGTGCTGGTACGTGGAGATGTAGGCGCTACAAAGGCTGCTGTTGAAGCAGGAAGCGCTGCTGCATCCAGACTTGGAGAGCTGGTTGCTACCCACGTAATCCCGAGACCTCATGAGGATGTAGAGTATATTCTTCCGCATAATCTTGAGTAATAGTAATCACATTAAGGAGCTGACGATCCATGGGAAATGCGTATGGCTTTGTAGAAATAGTAGGCGTAACCGCAGCTATGGACGCCCTCGATATCATGTGTAAAGCCGCCGATGTGAGACTGGCTTCCTGGGAAAGGAAGCTGGGCGGCAGACTGGTTACTCTGATTATAGAAGGTGACCTCTCATCGGTACAGACTGCAGTGGATGCAGCCGAGAGAGAAGGCATCAAGAAACCAACACTGAAAGCGGTCATCGCGAATCCACATGAAGAAATAATCAAATTGGTTCAACGAAGCGCAAGCAGATGGAGAACAGTGGGAGATTACGCATGGCGGAAATAAAGAAGACAAAGGTGAGTGCAACCGGCAATCCGGCAGCCAATCAGACTTCTGCAAATGCAGGAGCCAAAAAGCCTGCTGAGAGGAAGGTAGTCACCGAAACGGTAAAACCTGCAGCACCGGCTCCGGAATCCAAACCCGCCCAGGCAGATGTGAAGACATCCGAAAAGGAACAGACAGTAGCAAGCAGTGACAAGAGCACAGCACCGGCTGTCGGCGGACACACAGAAGCGAAGGCTGATGCGGCAAAGACAATTACAGAAAAGACAAATACTACAGATAGTAAGGAATCAGATAAAACCCAGGTAGAAGCGGCAAGACCCGCGAAAACGAATTTCAAGGAGGAAAGAACAATGACACAGGAAGCTTTAGGAATGGTTGAGACAAGAGGACTTGTAGCTGCAATCGAGGCAGCAGATGCTATGTGCAAGGCTGCAAACGTAAGCCTGATCGGAACAGAGAGAATCGGATCCGGACTTGTAACCGTTATGGTTCGTGGAGATGTAGGAGCTGTTAAGTCCGCAGTTGAGGCTGGTGGAAATAACGCTTCCCGTCTTGGAGAGCTGGTTGCTACACATGTAATTCCGAGACCGCATCAGGATGTTGAGATGATCCTTCCGCATCTGAATAAGTAATTGATGGAATAATGTCCTGTGATTCCGGCTCCGGTGATCGCTTTAGAAGCCGATCAGGCCGGTGCCGGATTTTTTCATAAACCTAAATATCATTACAATTCAGAAAAATGGGGTGTCATTTTGGATACAAATCAGATTGAATCCATCACCAGAATGGTGATTGAATCATTAAATAAAGCGAACGAAAATCCGTCCAAGGGTTTTCTGGTTCCGGTTGGTGTATCCGCCAGACATGTTCATCTGACACAGGAGCATGTGGAAGTTCTTTTTGGACCGGGCTACCATCTTACAAAGAAGAAAGACCTCATGGGTGGACAGTTTGCTTCCAATGAGCAGGTCACGATTGTGGGATTGAAGCTTCGTGCGATTGAGAATGTCAGAATTCTCGGACCAGTGAGAAAGCAGACTCAGGTAGAGATCTCTGCAACAGATGCCCGTACACTGGGTATCAAGGCACCGAT
>JAJGAH010000092.1 GCA_020844525.1 Eubacterium sp. | reverse complement strand
CATTATGACTTTGGTGATCTCAGGAAGGCTCCCTATTGTGTCAAGGGATTTTTCCCTATTAAATCAAGGTTTTTCAACCTCACGGTACTGAACGAATAAGAGCCAAAGGGTGTATTCCAGAGAAGGATTGGAGCATTCTGTCCAAAAGTTCGTACAGGAAATAAAACACCTTTACTTTTATAAAGGCCTTCTTATACCCTGAATGATCTATGAGGTGAACCTCCCGTGTCTATAGGGATCATCAGTGAGATACTCTGACGTCCACAACTTCCTTCGTCCCACCTGTCATACACCGGGTGCCGGCAAAGCTTAGTTGCGGGGTCTATGCCCCATGGAAAAAACTTCCTGCCGGCTACAGCTCTTATTTGTTTGATACTGCTACCAGACCGGTTCGGATCAGACAACAGAGCTGTTTGATCAGCTGGCGCAATACTGCCGCCGGTCTTCCCCTACTGGTTTAGAACTCTGTCGGTTCCAGAGCCCTGCCAGATCTCAGATCTTCAATCCGGGATCTGGCAGGGTACTGGAACCATGATTGTACTGCACAGCCTTTACAGCGGATCAGCCCTATGCTCTCTCATTCGATCTGTTCCGCTATATACTGATATGTTCACGCTACAGCGGCTCCTTTCGTCTTGTTTTTCGCGTTCTCGGGTCTCACGATGTCCCCTAGCAGCTTTTGTGGATCATAGTCCACCCCCTTCGTTAGAATCACGTATATGACTCTCAGGAGTTTGCACGCAATTGCCATCAACGATTGCATCTTCTTGAGCGGATTCTCCTCTCTGGTTGTGTAGTACGTATGCAGCTTGGCAAACTCACTGGAATGCACCACTACACTCCTAGCACCTATGTACAGCCAGTATCTAAGCCGCTTGCGCCCTCTATGGCTGATATGTGTCTCACCATTGTGCTTTCCGGAGCTTTCAGAGACCAGTCCCAGGCCGCTATACTTCTGGATCTCTTTCACACCGTCAAAGCGGATTAGATCACCGATCTCAGACAGGATTCCGGAAATAATACGCTCTCCAAGTCCAGGAATCGCCGTGAGCTTTTCAACGCATTGGATTGATTTTGCCAGCTTCGTGATCTCGGCATCGATTTCATCAAGGCGTGCGTCTTTATCCCGGATTGATCCTGCAAGGTACTGGATGGACATCCTGGCCTGAGCCTGCCCTTCCCTCAGGCCAACGCTATGTTTGGCCTTCTGAAGGAGCTCTGCAGCCTTACTGTATCCACCGCCACGCAGCTTCTCGCTGTGCCAGAGAGCTCTGACCCCGTCTTCTCCGATTCTGACTATGTCTTCGGGCAGAGGAGCTTTTGCCAGGACTGCGAGGCTGAACACTTTATCAACTTCCTTGTAGATGCGCCTATATTCCGGGAAGTATTTGTCCATTTCCTGGCAGAGCCTGTTAATGTCGCGGATCCTATCCTCCGAGACACGTTCACGGAAAAGCTCCAGCTCACGGAGCGAAGCATAGGTGCCTTCAGCGATGTACGGTATCGAATAATTGCCATTTTTGGCCAGCTCCGCGATTACTCCGGGGTCTTTGCGGTCGCTCTTGAGCTGGCTGTTGTCCTGGATCTCCTTCGTCGCTTTTACCGCATAAGGGTTGACCTGCACGACGGTTATGCCATGTGAAGTGCACCAGGCAGCGAAGCAAAACCAGTAATGGCCTGTAGGTTCCAGCGCCAGAACAATCTGCGTCTTATCGTTCTGCGCCGCGACTTTGACCATCCAGTCATGGGCAGCCTTAAAGCCTTCCTCGTCGTTTTCGAAGGGAAATGGCTTGTTTGTGAGAGCTCTACCCTGAGCATCAATAGCCCGGATAAAGTGTTTAACGCTCCCGATATCGCAGCCGACGATCAATGAACCTGCTGTGATCAGATCGAGCTTCTCGTTATGCCTGAATTTATGTCCGACTTCAAGATCTTTCCAGGAGTGTGCCTGTAGTCCCTTGACGATCTCTTCGCATTTCTTGATGAATTCCGCTTGCTCTTCCTTTCCGCGTCTTCCTTCGCTTGCTGCAGTCTTAGATGTTTGCTTTTTTGATGTGTGTGCGTTACGATTCATGGCAGATACCTCTTGTACATTTGATTCTATTAACTGTCGCGGTTGATAAGTAGTATCAATGTACCGTGAGGTATCTTTTTATGTCAAACCCGATCTACTTTGAAGATTACAGGAAGCTTGGCAGTAATAAACAGCATACTAATGACGAAGGCCTATATCAGGACGAATAAGATGAAATCAAATGAACTGCAACAGGTCGCATATCTGCAGGAGTTTGATCAGATAAATAAAGATAAGAATATTCTCCTCATCGAAAATAATCAGATGAACCCGGTAGTCGATATCGCAATGCAGAAGAGCCATCTATATGAAGTTCGGATGAGTGACATGTATGAAGTTAATAAGGAGTATGAAGGTTCCCGGGCTTCATGGAATGATATCAATCAGTATTTATATGCTCTCCGTCTTCCTGTACAGTATCCAGACCTGACTTCTGTAGACTATATCATTCTGTTGGCGTTAGTAAGAAAACGGGTTGATAAGCAATAAGTGCATCTTGTAGTCATCAAATTGCAAGCAGATTGAGCTCCTTAACATCTCCATAATGGTGTACCTTCTTGGGATTCCTGGATGCAAAGAGAGCGTCCGCAAGTTCCCCAATCGTGGTCCTCTGCCTGTACGCTGCCCGGAATACGAGGTTGTAACGGTTCAAATACTTGGTAGCCACGCCGCGATATTCGATATAGCGGTGCTTGATAAAGGAGTGAAGGTTGTTCACAGTGTTCAGATTGAAGAAACTTGCCGACTCCTTCTTCACATTCATTACCGTGATTCCCAGGATCTTGCCCAGTCTTGGATACACATTCATGCCGTCCGTCAGGAAAAGTGTTCCCTTCTGGACATGACCAGTATAGATATCAACAACATCCGCACTGGAAGGCCTTGCCCGGTTCTCGGATTTCACGATCAGATCGCCAGTCTTGCGCTGTACTGCGGTGCAGATACAGATCTGCTCGTCTGAAAGGCCGCGTTTGGATGCGGGAGTGCCACGCTTGCGGGGCTTTCGACTGGCATCAGGGCCAAATTTCGTACCTTTTTTGGACTCCGGAACGTAGGTTTCATCCGCTTCCACGACATCTTCCACCGTGGCTGGCTGCTCCACCTGCATGTCCTCGAGAGCAAGCATGATCTTATGCCGCATGAAGAACAGACTGCTATGGCTGATCTTGCATCCATGGCTGGCAAGTGACTTGACCGTCTTATCCAGAGAGGTCCCCCTGAGCGTCTCTTCCAGAACCTTGGTCCAGATCTCAGTACCAAAGTGTGAGCCTGAGAGCAAAGTGTTGCTCGTTGTAACAAATGACGTTCCACATTGCCTGCAGATGTATGCCTGTTTTCCATGTTTGTGTCCATTCCTAACAACATGAGCATTGGAATGGCAGATCGGACAATCCAAACGGGGAGCAATCATCTTCTTCGGAGAAGAGGTTGCACTCTCATGGGAGAAGCCCTCCATGAGCTTGTTAACAAGAAGAATCAGGTCGTCCCTGGAAAGATCTCTGGCTTCGGTCAGTATGCGCTCAATGCAGCTCATAGTCTTGCCCTCCTGGCAAGACTATTGTAGTTCAAGTTAGAGAAGGCCGTTGTACAGCAGAATGTACAAAACGGCATATTTTATACTTCTGCTAAAATGCTTTGGAGCTTATCAACCCGTTTTCTTACTAACGCCAAGATTTTTCATTCTATATATTCAGGCAATAGATTAACAATGCAAGTCTTAAATCAAACAGACCTTGAAGATTCTTATAATAACTCTCCATATTTTCTGACAAAAGCATTCTTCGCTAATGCAGCCGTCACAGAATACAGAAGAATCACAATAATCAGATAAACAAAATACAAAATTCCTAAAGGCTGTGGTCCCTGTCCAAAGCCGACAAGAACTGCAATACCTGTGCTGATCAAAATTCCACCTGCGGTCAGAAGATATACCGGCAGAGAAGCATGACTCTGGAGAAGCGGAATATGCTTCGTGCGAAGCGTATGAATTACTAATGACTGCGTCCACTGTGATTCTACAAACCACCCTGCCTGGAACAGTGCCGCAAAAGCAAGCTGACCGGAAGGACTCAATGAACCATAGGCACCGCCGCAGACCATCGGACAGATGACAAAGAACATAAACAGATAAGTCGTGATATCAAAGATTGAACTCATCGGGCCAATTCTGAGCATGAACTGACCGATTGAATCTGCATTCCACTTCCGCGGTACTTTCAGGTAATCTTCATCCACGTTATCAAACGGAAGTGCAAGACAGGAAATATCATATACCATATTTAGAATCAGCAGCTGCACCGGCATCATCGGCAGGAATGGAAGAAAAATACTCGCTGCAAGAATCGACAGCATATTGCCAAAGTTGGAGCTGGCTGTGATCTTGATATATTTAATTGTGTTTGCATACGTTCTGCGGCCTTCAACCAGACCGTTCTCCAGGACATTGAGGTCTTTTTCAGTCAGAATAATATCTGCCGATTCCTTTGCAATATCAACTGCACTGTCAACAGAAATTCCTACATCAGCAGCCTTCATCGCTGACGCATCATTGATGCCGTCGCCCATGAATCCTACCGTATGTTTCTTCCGCAGCACTGATACGATCCTGGTCTTTTGATCCGGGCTTAACTTTGCAAATACGTTGATGCCTTCTGTCCTTTCAGACAGTTCCTCATCACTCATTGTTTCAATGTCAGAACCCAGCAGAATCTTCTCTGCCGGAATGCCTACTGCCTGACATACATGCTGTGAAGCAGCATCATTGTCTCCGGTGAGAATCTTTACCTTTACCCCGTATTCATGAAGCTTGTTGATTGCTCCTCTGGCAGTTGCCTTCGGCGAATCAAAGAAGGCCAGATAACCAATCAGGACCATCTCCTTTTCAGCCGTCAATTCTGCTTTGTCTTTTTCCTGTACAGCTGTTTTATGGGCGATACCCAAGACCCTGAATCCTTTGGCATTGTATTCATTGACCCGCTTCAGGATGACCTTCTTCATGTCCTCTGTTAAAGGCTTGACCTGTCCTTCATATTCCGCATAGGCACAGACTCCGATCATTTCTTCAATTGCGCCTTTGGTAATCAGCTGCTCTTTGCCCGTCTGATCTTCTACGATGACACTCATACGTCTGCGATTGAAATCAAATGGGATTTCATCGACAATCCGATATTTGTCACGCAGCTCTTTCAGTCCATCTTCATCTGCATGACGGATAATTGCAAGATCCATCAGATTCTTCAGGCCGGTCTGAAAATAGCTGTTCAGAAAAGCTTGCTTTAAGACACGGATATCTTCTTCTCCCATGATATTGCAGTGAAATTCCAAAGCGATATGATCTTCTGTCAAAGTACCGGTCTTATCCGTACATAAAATGTCCATTGCACCTAAGTTCTGGATTGCTCCGAGATTCTTGATAATGACTTTCTTTTTTGACATTACCACAGCACTCTTTGCAAGATTGGCGGAAACAATCATCGGAAGCATCTCCGGAGTCAGGCCAACTGCAACCGATAAAGCAAACAGCAGTGCATTTAGCCAACGATTATCTCCTGATTTAAACAATCCATTGATCAAGAACACAGCCGGCGCCATGACCAAAATGAACTTGATCAGCATCCAGGATACTTTATTGATGCCGATGTCAAAACTGGTGTCTTCTTTCTTCTCGCTCAGTTTCTCGGCAATTGATCCAAGCATCGTATCTCTGCCGGTGCAGATGATGACTGCCTGTCCGGATCCACTGACAACATTGCTTCCCATAAAAGCCATGTTGCGGCACTCCAATGGTGCTTTCGAATCACTTGATGATTCTGCGTATTTCTCTACCGGCAGGCTTTCACCGGTCAGACTGGATTGATTAATGAAAAGATCTTTGACCTGGATCAATCTGACATCTGCTGGGATCATATCTCCGGAAGAAAGAAGAATACGGTCACCTACGACCAGTTCATTAAAGGAGCACTCTTTCTGTTCTCCATTCCGTATGACGGTTGCCGTATTGCTTACCATGGAAGAAAGTTTTTCAGCTGCCTTCTCTGATTTGTATTCCTGAATGAAGGTCATGATGCCGCTGATCAGCACCATTGAAATGACCATCACAACCGTGATGTAATTACGTTCTCCCGGAGGCGGCAGAAGGATATCAGTAAACAGCGAGATGCCTGCCAGTACGAAAAGAACAATGGTAAAAGGTGTCACAAAAGACAGGAATAATCTTTTAATAACATTCTCTTTCTTCTTTTTAGCAATTTCATTGGAACCATACTGCTTCCTGGAAACCTCGACTGCATGATCATCAAGACCCTTCGCATTTAATTGGAACTGTTTAGAAAGTTCTTCCATGTCCATTCCTGCGGCAGAAAGAATTCTGGATGCCGCTGATGCGTTGAATGTGTTTTTCATGAGATTATCTCCGCTATCTTTTAAAGTGATGCTGGTAGAGCTTGACCAGTTCATACCAAAATACTGAAATGACAGCAATCAATACAGAAATAGAAATCTGTTGAATGGAAAGCGGTGCCAGCTTCAATATGGATGAGAATGGTGTATACAGAATAAGTGAAAGACCAATGACTGTACCCAGATTCACTGACCACATCACGCGGTCCTTGATCAGTCTGACAAATGATTGAATTGCATAATCTTCATTTGAACTGTTGACCTGTACCAAGAATAAGTTTGCGAGCATAATGATTGTCAGCCCCATGGATCTGGCTGCCGCCGCATACTCAATTCCTTTTGAAAGAATAATGTAATAAGTACCGAAAGAAGACGCAAAGAGTACCAGTCCCTGCAGAACACTCTTCATCAACAACGAGCGATTCAACATAACTTCTTTAGGATTTCTTGGCTGTCGATCCATGATATTTGTCTCTGCCGGCTGTCTTTCCAGAACAATCGAACAAGTCGGATCAATCATAACCTCCAATAACACAATATGCAGCGGCAGCAGCATGAATGCCGCCGGTGCAATTCCCAAGAACGGAGCAAGCAGAGATGAAAATGCGATTGGAATATGAATTGTAAATACATATCCGACGGCTTTGCGTATGTTATCATAGATTCTTCTTCCGTCTTTGATCGTTTCTACAATTGTAGAGAAATTATCATCCATCAATATCAAATCGGCCGCTTCACGTGAAACTTCACTTCCGCGCTTTCCCATTGCTATTCCAATGTCGGCATATTTCAATGCCGGTGCATCATTGACACCGTCACCCGTCATAGCGACAATCTCGCCATTATCCTTGAATGCTTTTACAATCCTCATCTTATGTTCAGGAATAACGCGTGAAAAGATTGAGACCTTCTGCACCGCTTTTTGAAGTTCTTCTTCACTCATGTTGTCAATCATTTCGCCGGTGATAATCTGACTGCCATTATCCATGCCGATTTTTGCAGCAATTGCTGAAGCAGTAATTCCATTATCACCGGTGATCATAACAACACGGATACCTGCACATCGGCATACAGCAATATCATTCTTGACATTTTCCCGCGGCGGATCAGCCAGACCAACAATACCAAGCAGCTGTAGATGGCATTCTGTTATTGAAGCAGGAATATCTGCTTCACTCTTCGGGTTGCCTTTAGCTACTGCTATGACACGAAGCCCCTGCATTGACATTGATCGAATACGTTCTTCTACTTCTTGCCTCTGCTGATCTGTCAATTCACAGATTGTAAGGATCTTTTCTGGGCTGCCCTTTGCCGCAATGATAATCTCATCATTCTTCTTCCATACATGTCCCATCATTTTCAATTCATTTGTAAATGCATATTCTGAAATGAATTGATTTTCAAACAATTCTTCTCTTGAGATATCATGTTCATCACAATAGCGGAGCATCGCCTTTTCCATCGGATCATACGCATTCGTCTCACATGCCATTCCCATCGTTGCGAGCATATCTTTTTCAGATTTTAAAGGGCCCCATGTATCCTGAATGCTCATCTGGTTCATTGTGATTGTACCGGTTTTATCTACACACAGAACAGATACTTCTCCCAGTGTTTCCACGCTCGGAAGTTTTCTTACCAATGAATGTTTCTTTGCCAGGCGCCAGGCGCCCATGGAAAGAAAAACCGTCAGAATGACAGGAAATTCTTCTGGGATCATTGCCATTGCCAGAGTGACTCCGGATAAGATACTT
>JAJGAH010000091.1 GCA_020844525.1 Eubacterium sp. | reverse complement strand
TCATATTCGGTTCCCCCATCACACTCCCAATGCACGGCCTCTGCACCGTCACGGAAACTGAGTGTATCAATCTCCACCAGATCTGCCACCATGAAAGCAGAATAGAATCCCAGACCAAAATGCCCGATGATCTGATCGCTGTCCGCCTTGTCCTTATATTTCTCAAGGAATTCTGTTGCACCGGAAAAGGCGATGTCTGTGATATCCTTGATGACCTCGTCTGCCGTCATACCAATGCCGTTATCTGTGAATTTCAGTGTTTTTTCCTTGTCATTCACAGATACGGTAATCTTCGGTTTATATTCCTCCGGAAGACGGACCTCGCCGACTGCATCCAGTTTTTTCCTCTTGGTAATGGCATCGCAGCCGTTTGAAATCAACTCACGGACAAAAATATCTTTATCGGAGTACATCCACTTCTTGATAATGGGGAAAATATTGTCGCTGTTAATCGACAGATTTCCATGTCTCATTTCCATACTGATCCACTCTCCTTGTTCTGTTAAATAAATTTTTATAGCCTTAAATATATGAAACTTAATAATATGTGGCTTATGAAAAAGATTCCAGCAATCGCAATGTTATATATTCATACATTGCTATATATGCATATAAATATACATTCTCGCTATACAAAAAGCATCTGATTGCCGCCATACCCTGATCACAGTTTACCAAAAGATAACCCGCCAATCATATCTGCGCACTGACCAGATTTCATTTTTTCTAACAAGTGTTATATTAGTACCCTTCTGTAAGAAAGTCAAGAAAAAACTAGCACTCATTTTTACTGAGTGCTAGCAATTTACCCATTGATCTTATTTATCTGCCTGTTCAGTGCGTTTGCTGATCCTGTTGTTCTATCTGCCTGTTGATGTTGTGAAATGTAAAAAAAGCTTTCCAGCCGATTTTCATGATTTTCCGGAAATCAATGGAATTTTTTCCACCCTGCCTCGGGCGGAACGTAACCGGCAGATAGGTAACACGAAATTCCTTCTTCGTCAGAAGAACCGTCAGAAGGACGTTGGAAAGAAAAAAATCCTCTGGTATATACGGCAGGCATTGGCGAAGCGCCGGAGTGCGGATCAGACGGAAGGGTGTATTCGCATCTGCGCAGTCACAGTGAAAGGTAAGGCGGATGACAAACCGCAGGACCCTCGTCACAAGCCTTCTGTTCCAGCCGTCCTCCCGATGCCTGCGCCATCCGATCACCATGTCGTTTGCCGCTCTTTTATTCCAGAAATTTTCAAACTCTGACGCAAGCGTCTGACCGTCAGCATCGGTCTGGAATACATAATTGCTTCCATGCTCCACAGCATAGCGGTATCCGAAGCGGACTGCGGGCCCATGTCCCTGATTCTTCTTTGTCAGGGCCAGCATCAGCGGCCTGTCCTGTGCGAGCTTCTGCAGCAGCGCATGGGTAGAATCCGTGCTGCCATCGTCAATGACGATCAGTCTGGACCTGCCCCCTCCATCATGTTCTTCAACCACGGGATACCAGTCTTCAATAACCCTGCTGATATTTGCCGCTTCGTTATAAGCAGGAATCACGATGTAAAGAATGTCTGAACCAGAATCCCTGTTCTGTATGGCTGCCTGTTCCGGGCCCGGCTCAGGTTCCGGCTCTGTTTCCCTGGCTTCTTCGGAAGATCTGTCATCCGGCTTTGATCTGTCCGCAGGCTCCCGGGCAGATGGCTGCACGGAGAGAAAACTCCGCAGATATGACTCCACTGTAGGCGTATGATCTCTGCACATCGCAAGAATTTCTGGTTTCGCATTGTCCACTGCCACCGGCCATCCGACCAGGCGGAGCATCTCCGTATCATTGTTATTGTCTCCAAAGGCCATGCAGGCATCAGGGGATATGTTCAGTTCACGGAGCATTTTCAGCATGCCGGTTCCCTTATCGACATGCTTGGGCATCATATCCAGCCAGTCATTTCCTCCGGTCACAACAGTAGCCCGGTCTCCGAAGCGCTGCTTCCAGTAAGCAATTTCTTCATCCGTGAGACCGCCCTTCTCATAAATGGAGATTTTAAAGTAAGGCTCCTCTGTCTCCAGAATATCCGGCACCAGTGTGACATTGTTTCCAACGACATCCCGCATATGATAATAATACTGCATGTCTTTGGGCTGCAGATAGCTGGTGTCCTTCCCGGAGAGCAGTACCTCTGCGGTCGGATGCTCCAGAATCGCCCGGATCATTTCCTGACCAAGCGCATGGTCCATCGTTACCTGGTGTATCATCCTGCCCTTATAAAAACTCAGACATCCGTTTTCGCACAGGTATGCGATCTCATCCTTGACCGGTGCAAAAAGTCTCTGCAGATTGGCGTACTGTCTCCCACTTGCGGCAAGAAACAGAATGCCCCTGGTGGTAAGCGTATGTATCAGATCACAGGTACCCGGCTGCAGCTTCTGCGCATCATTCTGAAGCAGCGTGCCGTCCAGATCGCTGGCAATCAGCTGGATATTGTCCGGAAATGTTATTTCTGGCATGCACTTGATCCTTTCGAACTGCCATCTGCAGGGGCATGATGGTTCATACGGTCCACCAGATCAACAATTTCCAGCGGATCATCCACAATCCAGTCTGCTCTGTATTCCTCCAGCTCTTTTCGCGGGCGGAATCCCCAGGTCACACCTACTGTGAAAACACCGGCATTGTGACCTGTGCGCATATCTGTGTTCGTATCGCCAAAATATAAGACTTCCTCCCTGGTCAGATGAAACTCTCTGAGAATTTCGTATACGCCCTGAGGATCAGGCTTGATCGGCACGGTATCCGTCTGGCCCTGAATATGATCAAATGTCTCCTTTCCGAAAATCGTCTGCACAACATCAATCGCTCCCTGGTGCATTTTATTTGAGAAGACAGCCAGACTGATTCCTCTCTTCTTCAGTTCTCCAAGCATTTCCTCAATATGCGGATAAGGCTTTACTTTATAGAGGGAATTTTCGACAAACCATTTCCGGCAGAGTGGTCTTCCCTCCTCATAATGTGTCAGCTCCGGATCGCCCGCATCCTTCAATGCTCTTTTTAATGCGTTATCCAGTCCGTCTCCGGCATAGTAATTGTAATTCTCCACCGGCATCGCGGGAAGCCCGAAATGCTCCAGCGTCATATTCACCGGGCGGGCAATCGACTCCTGGGTTTTTGTCAGCGTTCCATCGAGATCAAAAATACAAGCCTTTATCATAACAAATACTCCAAATGTGATCTGATTATGCCTTGTTTAACTGTAACTTTCGTCGCCTGTTACGCTTTTGGAAGCTTGAAGGAGCTCTTCAGAGATACGATCCTTCCGAATACAGGCTTGCCAGGCTGGGACAGCTTCGCATCGGCGCAGAAGAAACCGTTCCGCACGAACTGAAAGCTGTCATATGGCTTTGCCTCTGCCAGCGCAGGTTCGATATAGCCCTGCACAACCTTCAGAGAATCCGGGTTGATGTTCATAGAGCCGTCTTCATTGTAAACGCCCTTTTCCTCGTCAATCAGATTCTCATAAAGACGGATCTGGGATGGCACTGCATCCGCTGCATTTACCCAGTGAATCGTCCCCTTTACCTTGCGTCCGTCAGGACTGTTTCCGCCACGGCTCTCCGGATCGTACACACAGTGCACCTCCGTGACATTTCCCTGCTCATCCTTCTGATATCCCACACATTTCACAAAATATGCCTGCATCAGGCGGACTTCATTGCCGGGGAACAGCCGGAAATACTTTCTGGGAGGATTCTCCATAAAGTCATTCCGCTCAATGTAAAGCTCCCGGGAGAAGGTCACGGTACGGCTTCCAAGCCCCGGATTCTCAGGATTATTTGGAACCGTGAAGGTCTCATCCTGTCCCTCAGGGTAATTGTCTATGATCAGCCGGATCGGATCAAGTACTGCATACATCCGCGGAACCCTTGTCTTCAGGTCATCCCGGATGCAGTATTCCAGCATCGCATAATCTGTAGAACTGTTGGCCTTTGAAATGCCGCCAAGATGGATAAACTTCTGGATGGATTCCGGCGTGTAGCCTCTCCTGCGAAGTGCTGCGATTGTCACGAGACGCGGATCATCCCATCCATCAACCGTGCCATTTTCAACCAGCTTCTTGATGTATCGCTTTCCGGTTACTACATTGGTCAGATAAAGCTTGGCAAACTCAATCTGCCTCGGTGGATGCGCGAAGCCGACATTTTCCACAACCCAGTTGTACAGCGGCCGATGGTCCTCGAACTCAAGGGTACACAGGGAATGTGTAATCCCTTCAAAGGCATCCTCAAGGGGATGTGCAAAGTCATACATCGGGTAGATGCACCACTTATCGCCGGTATTCTGATGGTGCAGATGCGCAATGCGATACAGGATCGGGTCTCTCATATTGATATTGGCCGCCTGCATGTCAATTCTTGCCCGAAGCACCTTTGAACCATCCTCAAATGCTCCATTCTTCATCTGCTCAAAGAGGGCCAGGTTCTCCTCCACACTATGGCTGCGGCCCGGATCATCCTTTCCCGGCTCTGTCAGGGTCCCGCGATACTGCCGGATTTCATCTGCAGAAAGATCACTGACATAGGCCTTTCCATCTCTGATCAGTTTCAGGGCTGCCTCATACATCCTGTCGAAATAGTCAGAGGCAAAATAAGGGCCGTTGAACTTTGCTCCAAGCCATTCCACGTCCCGTTTGATTGCTTCTACAAACTCACCCTTCTCCTTCGTCGGGTTCGTATCGTCAAATCTGAGGTTGAACTGACCGTGATATTCCTTCGCGATTCCATAGTTTAGCAGAATGGATTTGGCATGACCGATATGAAGATATCCATTCGGTTCCGGGGGAAAGCGGGTCACGACAGAAGCGTACCTGCCCTCTTTCAAATCCTTATCGATTTCCTGTTCAATGAAATTGCGGGATACCGTTTCCCGTTCTGTTTCTCCGGCATCTGTTGTATTTGGCGCTATTTCGGTTGCCATGTCGTCAATTCCTCCTCGATTCCTGATTCTGTATTCACTATGCTCTGCACGAAGAGCCTGCCAGGTCCATCGCATGTGCAAAATGGCAAACCCTGCCGGATGGATCTGGTGAAATATTCATTGGATGAGATATTTCATTCACTGAGATAACATCATAGCATAACTTATGCTTTTTTCAAAGTAATATCAACGTATCGGTGCGGACGCGTAAGGCGGATTTTGCATTGCATTTTCTGATGAAAAGTGGTAAGGTATTGGTCAATGGGAGCATAGCTCAGCCGGGATGAGCGTTCGCCTCACACGCGAAAGGTCACGAGTTCGATCCTCGTTGCCCCCATTATCCAAAAACAGCCTCTGCGATTCCAATCGGAACCTCAGAAGCTGTTTTTTCTTCCTGATCTTTTTCAGTTCACTCTTTCATTTCATTTGATGTTTTCATTTACCTGATGATGCGCCTTTTTGCCCCTGCAGAGACCTTCTCTTGAATCCGGCTCATCCTCCTCGCTGCTTTCCCCGCCGGGAATCAGTGACATCAGCCATTTGCGCTTCAAAGTCACAAAAATGAGGACGCAAATCTGGAACCCAAGAGCCAGAACCATAAAGAGGTACTGACCGTGCTTGATAAAGCCTCCTGCCAGACAGTTAAAGAAGATCTGAATCCAGCTGGTGAGGGCAATCGCCAGAAAATAATTCAAGGTTGAAATGGAAGATCCTGCTGCGATATATGGGATAATACCATTTGGCAGAATCGGCAGAAGATTTACAAAAGCAACCACAAACTCCGGCTTTGTTGTCTTGAGCTTCTCGCGGATCCAGGTGTTCTTGTTTTTCTTCACGGG
The DNA here is from genome assembly GCA_020844525.1 of Eubacterium sp. Taxonomy (GTDB): domain Bacteria; phylum Bacillota; class Clostridia; order Lachnospirales; family Lachnospiraceae; genus Bilifractor. The sequence goes on along the minus strand of JAJGAH010000091.1, from coordinate 2,445 downwards.
AGCAAAACCGGCGATCTGATTCCCCATCCTTCTGGCAAAAAAGAATACCAGAAGATTTCCCAGCAGAAAACCAACGTAACACATCAGAAACGACTTGAACCATCCATAGATTACACCAGAGGCAATCTGAATCGCAAAGCCGGGAAAAACAATACTCACAACCTGCAGAGCCGCCAGCACAATAATTGAGATCGGCCCCTTCCAGGAGGCTTCCTTGCTGATGAAACGCTCGATCTCCTTCTCATCACCGCCATGCAGCAATTTCATATACTGCGGAATCATATCGCCAAAGGCAAACCAGATTACCAGAACCGCAATTGCGAGTATGCCGATGTATGCGAACAGCTTCCAGTGCTTTTTCCAGAACCCGCTGAAACCCTTCTTTTCCATATATTCTCCAAATCCTGATCTGTATACTGCCCTTTGGCAGTCATGTCGGTGCTCTGCATATTCATGGGCTGTATGCAAAGCCGCTGTTTTGCGATATACCGCTAAACAACCTCTAGATTATATAAAAAAAGGTTGTACCTGTCAAATCAATCCATCAGGATTCAAAGCAGTGTTTTCAAAAGGTGCTGACAGAATCAGAACAGGACAGCATATCCCTCATTCTGCAGACCCCTGACAACGCGATCCTTCAGGATATCGTCCTCAAAGATAGCGCCACTGAGAATTACCTGTTTTACACAGATACCATCTTTCTGAACATCTGCCGAAATATTTCCACACATTCTGACCGTCATCTCAGAGATCGCATCATGGAATTCGAGAGCGAGCTCCTCCACAGGGATTCCCCCATCCCTTGCCATTCTAAGATCGCCGATCAGTCTCGGGCCATCCGCAATCCACTCCCCATCCTTTTTGTTCAGGATCATTCGAACCGGATAGCGGTTCTTCAATACATCAATCTGCTGGTCCGCCATACCGTATGTTCCATTATTCCATTTGTCAATTGCGGCGTGCGCTGCTTCTGCCAGTTTTCTGGCGCATTCTCCAGGATAGGTATTCTCCTCACAGATACCCAGTACAACGGCAGCAGCATCAAAAAGCCTCAGCAGCGATGTTGATACGTAGGTATCAATTCCTGCATCCAGCGCTATAGCAATATTCTGATGCAGATTCGGGTCCAGGATCTGGTCGGATTCATAATCCTCCCAGATCAGCCCCCGGTCCTCTGCATCATTCATCATGCAGGCCAGAACGAGCTGCGCATTCTTCATCTTCCCCTTGCCCTTGAGAAGATGCACCGGCTGCAGAAAGCCCATACGAAGCCACTTTCCACTCCGCTCTACAATTTCCGGTTCTTTATTCTTCTCCGCTGCTTCGTCATTCGCCGGGATCGCATGGAGTTCATCCTCTGAAATGACCGGGTCCTTCGTATACTTTACAGTCAGCACCTGCTCCCTGTCACCCAGAAGAAACTCTCCGCCCCATACGGTGTTATCCTCTCCCTGAATGTTGTCATCATAGACCACGCAAAGAACCGGTCCCTGAATATTATGCCGGTCCGCAACAGGCATTACTACGGAGGTAAGCTTTTTCATGTCCTCCGCTTCCGCCTTCGCTTCACTGTTTTCTGCGCCATCCTTTTTATATACAAAAGTGATATTGTCACTCATAATCATCCTCTCCTCTTATCGGTTGCTTTCATCCAGTATGCCGCAGTATTCGGCAGGCTGTTAAATATCCTGCAGAATTTTGTCTGACAGGCTCATATATGATATCGGCAGCGTAAACAATCCGATTACAAAATTATAGCATTATGCATAAAATATGCAAATACATTTTGTGTAACGAATATTATCTGATTAATAACACAATCTTTTCCGATAATTCAGATATTATTAACCTTGCAAAAAAAAGGAACGCTTTCGCGTTCCTGATCTGCAGCTGATAACCAGACTCGAACTGGTGACCTCATCCTTACCAAGGATGCGCACTACCACCTGTGCTATATCAGCAATCCGCCGGTGTCTTGCACCAACGAGATAGATAATATCAAAACAGCCCCCGGTTGTCAAGCATCTATTTTGATATATGAACCATATTACCCATCCTGATGCGGATGGTCCAGAACCGGAAGCTCCCACTTTTCTTCTCCGACGCGAAGCCGGAAGTCTGCCTGCCGGATCGAGAGATTTGGATTATAGCAGGGATCTCCCTTAACCAGGATGTCCTTCCAGCGGTCTGCAAAACGGTTTATCTCCGACTGAAATCTTGCCCGCTTTTCTTCTGTATTATCAGATCCTCTGGATTTTGATTCAAAATGATAAAATTCAGCATTGGCATCATAGACAACAAGGTAACCCAGCTTTCTGACACGAAGACAGAAATCAATGTCATTGAATGCCACCTTGAAGTCTTCATCCAGGCCTCCGGCCTGTTCAAAGACTTTTCTCTTTACCATCATACAGGCAGCGGTAACCGCATTCAGGTCCTGCACAC
>JAJGAH010000090.1 GCA_020844525.1 Eubacterium sp. | reverse complement strand
GGCCTGGATCCTTTACAGGACTCCGCATCGGGTCTGCGACCGCGAAGGGGCTGGGACTTGCCCTGAATAAGCCTTTGATTGAAGTGCCAACGGTGGATGCTCTGGCCTGCAACCTATTTGATGCACAGGGGCTGATCGTTCCCATGATGGATGCACGCCGCGCACAGGTGTATGCCGGGATATACCGGTTCGAGCATCATAAGCTGAAGGTGGTCCATGAACAATACGCAGTTCCGGTAGAAGATCTGATTGGGCAGATAAATGCTCTTGGAGAGCCGGTGATTCTTCTCGGCGACGGGGTTCCGCCCTATCTGGACAGAATCCATGCGCTTCTTCAGGTCCCGTATACAGTTGCACCGGCTCATATGAACCGGCAGCGGGCGGGTGCGGTTGGCGCACTTGGTGAGATCTATTTTGCAGAGGGCAGGACTGTATCCGCGGATGCACACAGACCGGAGTATCTCCGGGCGTCGCAGGCAGAGCGTGAGAAGATAGAAAAGGGCGTACCGGTTGGCGAAATTGAGAAGAATTCAGAGGTTTTAAGGCCCAGGGACGTGACTGTATGAGTTCCCTGGAAATTCGAATAATGGTTCCTTCGGATCTTACAGATGTGGCTCGGATTGAGAAGGAGAATTTTTCAAGACCATGGACGGAAGAGGATTTTGCCGCTTTTCTAAACAGAGACGATGCTGATTTTCTGGTGGCATTGCAGCAGGACCAGGTGGTTGGTTACATCGGCGAATATGGCATCCCGGATGAGGGAGATATCACGAATGTTTCCGTGGACAGGCGCTTCCGCAACCAGAAGATCGGGAGTGCGCTTGTATCAGCACTGATTCATGCAGCACAGACGCGTGGAATCACCAGAATTTTTCTGGAGGTGCGGCAGAGCAATGAGTATGCGATACAGCTATATGAACATGCCGGTTTCCACAGGACCGGAATCAGAAAAAATTATTATTGTGCACCGGTAGAAGATGCGGTGCTGATGATGTATGATTCTGAAGAAATATCGGGCTCTATGCATTAGATAAGTATAATGAGGGTAACAAAAGAAAAGTATTTGGATTGGGAGGATCGTTTATGTTTACTTCAACCTTTGACTGGTTTCTAGCTGGCATCTTTTTCCTGCTGGCGATTGTTTTCTTTGCAGGGAAAGGCCAGGGTATTCTGGATGCCTTCAGTGGAAAGTACAGAGAGAAGAAAAAACTGAGCCCGGAGAACCAGCTCCGTTATCAGAGAGCAGTTGGCGTTTTTCTGATTGTGCTTTCGGCGGTTGAGGTGTTTATGGCACTGCTGGAAAACCAGATTATGGGTATTATATCCATTGTGGTTACGGTTGTGGACCTGATTGCTATCATTACCTATGTGAGAAAGCTTTACGATTAAGAATGGCACTAATATTTTTGCCTCTATAGTTCTTGACATTCGTTGAAGCCGTGTTTATAATCAACTCAAACCTTTGAGGAAGAGTAGTAGTTTTGCATGAAACGAATCAGAGAGCTGCAGGTGGTGTGATTGCAGCCGTGGATGCGGAATGAATGGACTTCTGAGGGCGGTCTGAGTGACAGGTTTATGCCAGGTAGGAACCGACGGGAACCCATCCGTTATCAATCGGGAGCACATGCAGGTGTGTGAAATGAGGGAGTATCCTTGAACGGATGCTAATCTGGGTGGTATCGCAGGAGAATTTTCAGCTCTTGTCCCAAGAATGGGGCAGGAGCTTTTTTTCGCCCCTGTATGCGAATGGTTCTTTCAGGTATCCGCAGAGGATGTTGGAAAGGAATCGGTAACAGGAAAAGCCGGGACTTTGGAGACTGACTTTAACAGCAGAAGCCAAAGCCGGAGTAAAACAGAAGTAAAAACAGGAGAGGAGAACAGTATTATGAAGAACACAGTATTAAAGAAAATTGCAGCAATTGCAGTGACCGGTATGATGACCGTTTCTCTGGCCGCATGCGGCAGCGGTACAGCATCGACAGATAATAATGGCGCGTCGGCTTCTTCAGGAACAGCTGCAGCCACATCTTCCACAACAGGAAGCGCTGCTTCTTCATCCGCAGCTGCTTCGTCTGCATCAGCAGCGGTGTCCGGAGGCTCTTCCTCCGCAGCATCCGGAAAGACCTACAAGGTAGGTATTGTACAGTATGTAGATGATGCCTCACTGAATCAGATTGAGTCTAATGTTGAATCAGAGCTGGACGCCAAGGGGAAGGAACTGGGTGTTACCTTTGATTATCAGGATTACACCTATAACGGCCAGGCGGATGGAACGGTTCTGCAGCAGATCGCTTCCGAATTGATTGCCGATAAGGTTGATGCCATCGTTCCGATTGCCACACCTACAGCGCAGATCATGCAGACCGCCACAAAGAATGATCCGATTCCGATCATATTTGCCGCCTGCTCGGATCCTGTGGGTGCCAATCTTGTGGCGAGTATGGACGCACCGGGTGCAAATATCACAGGTACGTCGGATGCCCTGAATACAGAAGCAGTTATGAATCTGATGCTTGCGCAGAATCCAGATCTTTCCTATGTAGGACTTTTGTATTCGAACAGTGAGGATTCCTCAAAGCAGCCCATTGCCGATGCCAAGGCATTCCTGGACAAGAAGGGAATCAAGTATATCGAAAAAACCGGAACGGATACGACAGGTATCACGGATGCTGCAAATGCGCTGATTGCTGAGGGCGTTGATGCTGTTTTCACACCGACAGACAATACCGTCATGACTGCTGAGATGGCGATTTACAAGAAATTCGCAGAGGCAGGCATTCCTCATTACTGCGGTGCAGATTCCTTTGCACTGAATGGAGCGTTTGTCGGATATGGCGTGGACTACGCAAATCTCGGTTCTGCAACGGCGGATATGGTGGCAGATATTCTCGTGAATGGCGCCGATCCGGCAAAGACACCAGTGCAGACCTTTGATAACGGTATTGCCACCATCAATACGGATGTCTGCCAGACGCTTGGATATGATCTGGATAAGGTTGAGGCCGCTTTCAAGCCATATTGCACAAGTGTTGTAGAGACTCAGACCGCAAAAGAATTTTCAAACTGATACAAGCCGGAATTAATATTGCAAAAGAGTTCTCAAACGGATACAGGCAGGTGTATATGTGGTAAAATATGACTGTTGCATGCGAAATGTCTGCAGGAGGGTTTGACGTGTCGGGTTTTCTTACATTGGGTATTGTTCAGACGGCGCTGGAGCTGGGACTGATTTATGCACTGGTGGCGTTGTCTTTGTTTATCAGCTTCAGCATTCTGAATATCTGTGATCTTTCTACGGACGGCTGTTACACACTGGGATGCGCGGTAGGTGCGGTTGTGACCATAGCCGGACATCCGGTTCTGGCCATTTTCGCCGCCATGCTGGCAGGTGTCTGCTCAGGCTTTGTTACGGCGATCCTTCAGACAAAGTTTGGCGTGCAGAGCATTCTGGCAGGAATTATCGTGAACACAGGCCTGTATACGGTGAACCTTGCTGTCATGGGATTTTCCTCCAATTTGTCCATATTTGGGTCAGCAACGGTTTTTGATCTCTTCAAATCCCTGAATTCATCCAAGGCATGGGCGGACTGGAGCCCTCTGGTACTGCTTCTGATCATCCTCTGTCTGGTTGTACTCGCCATTTACTGGTTTCTCGGTACGCGGCTGGGTCTTTCCATCAGAGCGACTGGTGACAGTCCGGCCATGGTACGGGCCTCTTCGATCAATCCGGCTTTTACAACGATTGTTGGCCTTTGTGTAGCCAATTCCCTGACCGGGCTGGCAGGGTGCCTGATCGGGCAGTATAATGGGAACAGTGATATCAATCTGGGAACAGGCATGGTCACAGTTGCACTGGCTTCTCTGATTATTGGCGAGATGTTCTTTAAGAACAAGGGTATGCTTCTGCGAATTATCGGCGTCATTATCGGTTCCGTGCTGTACCGCTTTGTTATGTCGGTTGCGCTGCGGCTGAAGATTCCGACAGAGGCTTTTAAGCTGGTTTCTGCGCTGATTGTCGCAATTGCGCTTACGGCGCCGCAGATCCGGAAGCTGGTTGCCCTGCATGCACAAAAGCGTGCCTCCATGAAAATGAGCCTGGACGAGGATGCGGACGAGGAGGGAGAGCAGTAATGCTGCAGTTGAAAAATATCCGAAAAACATTTAATCCCGGGACTGTGAATGAGAAAAAAGCACTCAACGGCGTGAACCTGAAGCTGGAGGATGGGGACTTTGCCACCATTGTCGGATCAAACGGCGCGGGGAAGTCCACCATGTTCAATGCCATAGCGGGAACCTTTTATCCGGACCACGGGCGCATTATTCTGGACGGAAAGGATATCACCTTTGCTCCGGAATATCGCAGGAGTGTATATATAGGAAGACTTTTTCAGGACCCTCTGATGGGAACGGCTCCTCACATGACCATAGAGGAGAATCTGGCGATTGCCTACCTGCGGGCGTCCAGAAACCGGCATGCTGTTTTCAGCAGAATCAGCAGGAAAGAAAAGGAATTGTTCCGGGAGCAGCTGTCTCTGCTGAACATGGGCATGGAGGACCGGATGAAAAACCCGGTGGGAACACTTTCCGGTGGACAGAGACAGGCACTGACCCTTCTGATGGCGACGATGGTCACACCGAAGATCCTGCTGCTTGATGAGCATACAGCTGCACTGGACCCTGCCACAGCGGCAAAAGTGCTTGAACTAACACGGAAGATTGTGGCTGAGCGTCAGATCACCTGTCTGATGGTCACACACAATATGAACCAGGCACTGGAGATGGGAAACCGCACGCTGATGATGAGTGATGGAAGAATTGTGTTCGATGTAAAGGGAAAGGAACGGGAAGGAATGACCGTGGATGACCTGCTGGAGAAGTTTGCGCAGGGAACCGGTGAAAGCTTCAATAATGACCGGATTCTTCTCTCCACGGAGAGAGGAGATTAATCTTATTACCAGGTACTTCTGGTATGTCTGCAAATGTTCGAATAGCAGGAAAGCTTCATAAACGCCTACTGTTTGACTCCTAATATAATTAATATAATATTATAAAATGTGTTATTAAGAAAGGCCCTGTCATCTGACAGGGTCTTTCTCTTCGGGAAATTGTGCGTTTTGTGGAAAAAAATAAGTATGCAATATTAAATTTTGGCTTAAGGTAAGGATAATCTTATGCTAAAATTACAGAGGAAGTGTAAATTTTTTTTGCCCTTTTCTGAGATTTGGGTTTCAGGTGGCAGCCGGATGGATGAACGATATCATTTCAACCGGATTTTTAGCCTGTCTTTTCAGAGCTGGCAGATCGTGCTTTGTACACGGGGATATAATCTTCCGGTACGGGAGGAGTGGAATGACAATATACAATATATTCGCCCTTGTTGGCGGCCTGGCTTTTTTTCTTTTTGGCATGAATGTGATGTCCAATTATCTGGAAAAGATGGCGGGCGGACGGCTGGAAGGTATTCTGAAGAAGCTTACCGCGAATCCGATTGAGAGCCTGGCGCTGGGTGCGATTATTACCATTGCGATTCAGTCTTCCTCCGCATTAACGGTCATGCTGGTTGGACTGGTCAATTCCGGCATCATGGAATTTGGGTCCATCGTCAACGTGATCATGGGTTCCGATATCGGAACCACACTGACGGCATGGATTCTTTCCCTGAACGGCATTTCATCGGATAATATCTTTATTTCCATGCTGAAACCGCAGAATTTTTCACCTGTTGTGGCCATTGTCGGCGTCTTCATGATCATGGGATGCAAAGAACAGAAGAAGAAGGATATCGGTACCATTTTCTGTGGATTCGCGGTGCTGATGTATGGCATGACACTGATGTCGGAATCCGTTTCTCCGCTGGCTGAAATGCCCCAGTTCCAGAATATTCTGATTGCATTTGACAATCCTTTTCTAGGGGTTCTGATTGGAACGGCCTTTACAGGCGTGATACAGGCTTCTGCTGCGTCCATCGGTGTTCTGCAGGCACTTTCGCTGACGGGCAAGATCAGCTTTGGCATGGCAATTCCCATCGTCATGGGTGCCAATATCGGTACCTGCGTAACCGCTCTTCTGTCCAGTATCGGTGTCAGCAGGAAGGCCAAGAGGGTGCCTGCACTGCATATACTGATCAAGGTGCTTGGCACTGCCATCTGGATGATGCTGTATATTGTTCTCCGATATTTCGTAAGGCTCCCGCTGTTTGACAAGGTCATCAATTCCTTCCAGATTGCCGTCTTCCATTCCATCTTCAATATCGGGACCATCGCCATTCTTCTGCCATTCTCCGGAAAGCTTGTGAAACTGGTGGAGAGAATGGTAAAGGTAGATGAAAGCGATGAGGTGGATATGAATAAGTCCACACTGCTGGATGAAAGGCTTCTCTTATCTCCCGGTCTTGCAGTCGCACAGTGTCGTGACAAAACAGTATCCATGGCAAAGCTGGCGAGAAAATCCTTCTCTGATGCGTTGAAGGTGTTTGATCATTTTGATCAGAAGGAAATTGACAACATCATTCATATGGAGCAGGAGCTGGATTATCTGGAGGATGAACTGGACACCTATCTGGTCCGGCTGTCCGCCAAGGATATGACGGAGTCTGACAGCGACCAAATCAATGAAATGCTGCACAGCATCAATGATTTTGAACGCATCGGGGACCATGCGATCAATATGACAAAGCTGGCTGAACAGATGCACGCGCAGAAACTGCATTTTTCGGAGCATGCCAGGGCAGAACTGGCAGTACTGTCGGAGGCCCTGAATGAAATCCTTGATCTGACACTTTCTTCCTTTGAAAATGATGATCAGCAGCAGGCGAAGCTGGTTGAGCCACTGGAGGAGGTGATTGACGATCTGACCAAAGAAATCAAGAACCGCCATATTGACCGCTTGCGGACAGGCGAATGCCGGGTTGAGCTGGGTATCATTCTGACAGATTATATTACAAACTGCGAGAGGGTTTCCGATCACTGCTCCAATGTAGGCGTATGTATTATTCAGACAAAGAATTCAAGCTTTGAGACCCACGGCTATCTGAATGAGGTAAAATATGGCGGAGAGTCGGAATTTGTCGATGAGTTTGATGGATTTCAGGATAAATATAAGCTTCCGGCTGTAGAGCCTTTTAAGAAGAAAAAGGCTAAAAAGGGCAAGGACAAAGATGCAAGAGAGGGAAAGGGAAGCAAGGAACCGAAGACCGCCAAGCCGGAAAAGGATGCCAGGGTGAAGGCAAAGGATAGTAAAATCAAGCCACAGAAGTAAGGACTGGTTTGCCGGAACGGTGCAATACGGATAGAACCAGCAAAGATTGCAGATTGGAAGGCTAACGGGATGGATGTAGATGGTGCGGAAATCATAAGGGAGAGGATGACATTCACCGGAGATGTACAGGGCGTCGGATTCCGGTACCGCGCAAAGTATGCGGCGCGGGAACTTGGCGTGACAGGCTGGGTCGAAAATGAATGGGACGGCTCGGTTGTCATGGAAGCCCAGGGAACGAAGGAACAGCTGTATCGGCTGGTGCAAAGCATCAGTAAGGGAACCTGGATTGATATCCGGCATATCAGCAGGAAGAAAATACCGGTCGAAGAACATGAGTACTATTTTGATGTAAAGGGTTACTGACCGCTGCGGTGGCAGACATATGCATAATCCACAAGAGAACCTGTGCTGTATGATAAATACTTCACAGGTTTTTATTTTTGCTTGTAATCATTTGTGCAATTATATATAATTGGAACATGACGAAACGTTTAGCTGTGACAAATTGACGAAGAACTGCGTTTCGATGGATGAAAGTAAGGTAAAAGATAAGAGGAGGGGAAGATATGCCGGCAACGATCAAGGACATCCGGGCTGAGACCGGCCTTTCACTGGCAACAATTTCAAAATATCTCAATGGTGGAAACGTTCTTCCGAGGAATAAGGAGAAGATTGACGAAGCGGTAAAGAAACTTCATTACCGCCCCAATGAGATCGCGAGAGGTCTGGTTACAAATCGCACAAAGACGATCGGTGTTATCGTATACAACATAGCCAGCATTTTTAATGGAACGCTTCTGACTACGATTGGAATGGAGCTTCGCAAAAGGGGATACGGAGTGCTGATCTGTGATTCTGCAGGAGATAAGGAGATGGAGCATTCCAATCTGCAGTTTCTTCTTGACAAAATGGTGGATGGCATCATCGTCGTCCCTGCTGAACAGGATGCTTCCTTTCTTCAGCCGGCCCGTGATGCAGGAGTACCCATGGTGATTGTGGATCGTATACTGAGCGGAAATCAGGAGGACAGTGTCACAATCAACAATAAGGAAGCTGCAGCGGAGGCAGTGAAGA